>CAZSZG010000116.1:0-1783 GCA_964610805.1 uncultured Oscillospiraceae bacterium | reverse complement strand
CGCCCCTGTTTTGGCGACTTATTTATTCTACCACTTTCAAGAGCCATTGTCAAGCGTTTTTTCTGTTTTATTTATCTTTTTCGACTCGTTTAAATAAGTTTCACATACCTACGTTGTTTATCTCCTAATTATTTTCTGCTCCCATACTAAAAAGCACTCGTTCAACTCAAGAAATCACAAAGAGGACAGCTAAACGGCTGTCCTCAAAATGCACTACTAAACTATACTATATAAGTAAGTGATTATTTCCCACCCATAAGCATAACCATAACTGCTTTCTGTGCGTGAAGACGGTTTTCAGCCTCCTCGAAAATCTCGTCTGCATGCTCCTCAAACACCTTTGTAGAAATTTCTTCTTCTCTATGTGCAGGCAAGCAATGCAAAACTATGGCGTCCGTTTTTGCAAGTCCCATAATATTATCATTAATCTGATACCCTTTAAAAGCCTGTTTTCTTTCGTTTGCTTCAGCTTCCATTCCCATCGATGCCCAAACGTCAGTAATAACTGCGTCAGCGTCTTTAGCAGCAACCTCTGGGTTATCAGTTATAGTAAAGCAATCGTAATCCTTTGCAAAATCCATAACAGATTTATCAGGGTGATATCCATTAGGACAAGCAACAGAAACCTCCATGCCAACCTTTAATCCACCTACGATAAGTGAATTAGCCATATTATTTCCATCACCGATATAGCACATCTTCAAGCCATCAAAGCTACCCTTATACTCACGAATAGTCATAAGGTCGGCAAGAACTTGACATGGATGTGAAGAATCCGTCAATCCATTGATAACAGGAATATTTCCGAATTCAGCCAAATCCTCAACTTCCTTTTGGTCAAAAGTTCTAATCATAATGCCATCAATATAGCGTGAAAGAACTCTAGCTGTATCTTGAACAGGCTCTCCCCTACCAATCTGCAATTCGCTAGCAGACAAAAACAGTGGGTAACCACCTAGCTGATACATACCTGTTTCAAAAGAAACCCTAGTACGAGTTGATGCCTTTTGGAATATCATTCCAAGCGACTTCCCTTTTAAGTGATTATGTGGTATTCCATGCTTTAATTCATATTTTAATTGGTCAGCAAGATTAAGAATTTCTATAATACCATCCTTGCTCAAATCCATCATTTTTAATAAATGTTTCATACTTCCTCCAAGCGTTTTACATATAATTTACTTATCTTGAGAAAAGGTTAAGTCAACAGCTAACGCCAATAATGGCAAAGCGTCATCAAACCTCTTATCTTCAACCTCTAACTCAATCTGCCTATCGCCACTCATCAACTCCAAAATCTTTATATGTCCGATTACATGCCCAATGTTTTTATCTTCAGTAATTATATCAAATTCTTTTCTATCAGCAGTTTTTATAAGATAATTTCTACCCTCACCCGTTGTTTTAATAGTTGGTTCTAAAAACATTGATGTGCAGACAATATCTAAAATTACCTTCTCATTTAAGTAAACTTTAAACGAAGGTCTTTTTCCTCCAACATTAGGTTGAAGCACATAAAGAACATATCCACTTTTATCAATCAGCACATATTTAGCAGCACCAAGTTTTTTCTTCTTTATAGTATAAACTGTTCTTTCTCTATCATTTATAACATGAAACTTGCTCCCCTTAGGCACCATAACCAGCTTCAACTTAATCACCTCACGAACTTTTGATTTTTTTGATACTATAAATAATACCCTCTATATATAATTTATAGTATATTAGCCAAAATTGCAAGTCCTTTTTGAAATTCTTTGCGAGAAATGTTAAGTGGAGGCAA
>CAZSZG010000115.1:0-1861 GCA_964610805.1 uncultured Oscillospiraceae bacterium | reverse complement strand
GATACTTCCCTGCTGTTATTTCAAGGCTTAATAAAACATTTGGTTTTGCTGAAAAATTAGACGATAAAACAAGCATATTTATTCCTGGAAAATTCCTTATGGGTGCAATGCCAAAGGATATTGTTTTGATTTCGTTGATTGAATCAAGAAGTGGCTCTCCTGAGGGTGAAGTTGTCACAATTCTTGAAGAAAATATGTCGCAAATGTCGGGTACAATTATTCAGGAATCGGGAGTATACTATATAATCCCTGACTCTATGGCGAAAAGTCATATTAGGGTTGTTAACTTTGATAACGCTCCTTTTGAGGTGGGCGACAAGGTTCTTGCTGAAATAGTTTCAAGAGGCAAGCGTCATGCCGACCATAAAGCTAGGGTTATAATGACTTTTGGTTGTGCTGAAAATGCTGTTTCATGTGCAAATTCAATTCTTACTATTAACGGAATAGAAACTGAATTTCCTTTTAAGGCTCTTAAAGAGGCTAAGAAGCTTTCTGACGCTGGCATACAGGATTTTGAATATAATAATAGAGAAGATTTGCGTAATGAGTGCGTTTTCACGATTGATAGTGCAGAGGCAAAAGACCTTGATGACGCTATTTCCATAACTAAACATAGCGACCATTATGAACTTGGCGTTCATATTGCTGATGTTTCCTACTATGTTAAGGGGAATTCTGCTTTGGATAAAGAGGCACTTAGTCGTGGGACAAGTGTTTATTATGCTAATAAAGTTGTTCCGATGCTCCCAAAAGAGCTTTCAAATGGCATTTGCTCACTTCATCCTAATGAGGACAGGCTCACGTTTTCTGCATTTATTAAAATAGATTTTGAGGGGAAATTGACGAACTATACCTTTAAGAAAACTGTTATCAACTCAAAGGTAAAAGGTGTTTATGCTGAAATAAACACTATTCTTTCTGGTGATGCAACTCCAGAAATTCTTGAAAAATATGCTGCTGTTAAGGATAATCTCTTGCTAATGAATGAACTTGCTGACCTCCTTATTGCTTGCAAAAAAAGACGTGGTGCTCCACAGATTGAAACTGTTGAAAGCAAGCTTTTGATTGATGAAAATGATATTTGCGTGGGCATTGTTCCTAGAACTAGAGGCAAAAGTGAGATGATAATTGAGGAGTTTATGTTGCTTGCGAATGAGGCTGCTGCTAATTTTGCTCGCATAAAGGAACTTCCTTTTGTTTACAGAATTCATGATGAACCAACTCTTGAAAAAATGGCTAAGTTAAAGGATACATTGCAAAAGATAAATGTTTCATATCCACAAGTGGACAAGTTTAAGCCTGCACACCTTGCACAAATTCTTGATAATGCAAGGGAAAGTACCATGTTTCCTGTGATAAATACTATTGTTTTACGCTCAATGGCAAAGGCTAAATATGCTCCTGATCCTATCGGACATTTCGGGCTTGCATTGGCTGATTATGCCCATTTTACATCACCTATAAGACGTTACCCTGACCTTTCCATTCACAGAATTTTAAGCGACGCTATAATGGGGTATGACACAAAGTGGCTTGAAAAGCGATATTCTGCTTTTGCTGCTAATTCCTCCGAAAAATCCTCTCATGCAGAGGTTACAGCAATGAATGTAGAACGTGATTGTGAGGACTGTTATAAGGCTGAATTTATGCAAAAGCATATCGGCGAGGATTTCGAGGGCATGATTTCAAGTGTTGTTGAATATGGCGTTTATGTTATGCTTGATAATACGGTTGAGGGGCTTGTTCATATAAATTCTTTCCCATCTGGAAATTACTCCTATGACGGTTTTATGTCGATTACAGAGGGGCTTTCTAATAAAAAATATACGCTTGGCGACAAGGTTTGGATAAAATGTGCAAA
>CAZSZG010000114.1:0-1947 GCA_964610805.1 uncultured Oscillospiraceae bacterium | reverse complement strand
TTGAAAAAAGCTTAACCAAAAACTTTTGTGTTTGTGTGTGTGTTATAGTATTCCGAATTGTTGGGTTTAATTGGCTTGTTCAAACTAATTGTTACTAAAAATACAGGTGGCAGTTTGCCACTTGAAAAAAGCTTAACCAAAAACTTTTGTGTTTGTGAATATGTGCTTGTGTATGTATAATTTAAAACATATAAAACTTCAAAGTTTTTAATCCAATTTTTTTCAAAAAATTGGTGGGGATTTGGGGCGAGCAGCCCCATAAGCCGACAGGCTTGCGTGGGAGAGATTGCCACTGATATAAACAAAAGACTATTCCAAAACGAAATAGTCTTTTTTCTCAATATGTTTCTATTTTTTTAGTTCATTCAGCAACTCATCAACCTTATCAGTCTTTTCCCACGCTACATTCAAATCTTCCCTACCCACATGACCATATGCAGCAAGCTGTCTATACTGTGGCTTTCTCAAGTTTAAGTTGTTGATAATGCTTGCAGGACGTAAATCAAACACGTTTGCAACTGCCTTTGAAATCAAATCTTCATCATATTTGCCCGTACCGAATGTATCAACCAAAATCGACACTGGTTGTGCAACACCTATCGCATACGCAAGCTGTACCTCACACTTATCAGCAATTCCAGCAGCAACAATATTTTTCGCAATATGCCTTGCAGCATAAGTAGCAGAACGGTCAACCTTAGTTGGGTCTTTTCCCGAAAACGCACCACCACCATGCCTAGCATAACCACCATAAGTATCAACAATAATCTTCCTACCCGTCAACCCACTATCGCCCTGTGGACCGCCGATAACAAAGCGTCCTGTTGGATTTATATAGTATTTTGTATTCTCATCAAGCAATTCAGACGGAATAGTTTTTTTAACCACATACTCAACAATATCATCTCTTATTTGGTCAAGCGAAATTTCTGGTGAGTGCTGTGAAGATACAACAACTGTATCAACTCTAACGGGCTTATCATCTTCATATTCAACAGTAACCTGTGTCTTTCCATCAGGTCTTAGGTAACGCAAAGTTCCATCTTTTCTTACAGCTGTTAACTTCATCGCAAGCTTATGTGCAAGTGAAATCGGCATAGGCATAAGCTCTTTTGTTTCATTACAAGCATACCCAAACATAATTCCTTGATCCCCAGCACCCGTTGAGTTAGAGTCAGAATCACTTCCATCCTTAGACTCCAAAGCCTCATTTACGCCCATAGCTATATCAGATGACTGCTCATCAATCGTTGTGATAATTGCACAAGTATGCCCATCAAAGCCAAATTTAGCTCTATCATAGCCAATATCAACAATAACTTCCCTAGCAACCCTTGAAATGTCAACATATGCCTTTGTGCTAATCTCGCCCATACACATAACCATACCTGTTGTGCAAACTGTTTCACACGCTACTCTTGAATATGGATCATTTTCAAGCAATGAATCCAAAATAGCGTCAGAAATCTGGTCACAAATTTTGTCTGGATGTCCCTCTGTCACTGATTCAGACGTAAATAGTTTCCTATTCATATATATTCCTCCATTTTAACAATATTGAAAATTCATTATCCAATAATAAAGTTAAAGCGTTCGGATTCCCGAACGCTTGTGAATTCTATAAAAATTCCTCATCTATCGGATTTAACCGCAGGATTTAGCACCATCCTTGCACTCGCAATAGGTTGCTGGGCTTCACAGGACCTGATTCCTCCACCACTCTTGATAAGGCTATTAAATTTTCACTTATATTGTACTCCAAAACAACATATATGTCAAGTGGTTATTAATAAAAAATCCATCTATTTGGCAGGCTCACAATCGTCTGAATAATAAAAAAGTAATTCTGTTATGATACAATTGATAGGTGACAAATAAAAAAGCTTTTCTTTATTGACAAAAATAAACACCTTGTGTTATAATATGACAAGGTGCTTTTGCATAACG
>CAZSZG010000113.1:0-1957 GCA_964610805.1 uncultured Oscillospiraceae bacterium | reverse complement strand
GGTTGCTCAAAAAACCTCGTCGACTCCGAACGAATGTTATATAAAATCAGAAAAAGAGGCTACAAACTCGTCAACGATGCAGGGCTTGCCGACATCGTAGTCGTTAATACTTGCGGTTTTATCCAGTCTGCCAAAGAAGAGGCTATCGAAACAATCCTTGAGTTTTGTCAGCTAAAATCAGAAGGCACTATCAAGAAAATTATCGTTACAGGTTGCCTTGCTGAACGCTATAAAGAAGAAACAGCAGAGCTTTTCCCAGAGGCAGATGCTGTTATCGGTATCGGCTGTAACGAAGATATTATCGACGTTATCGACAACGTGCTTGCTGATAAAAGAGTAATAAGATTTGACGAAAAAGAAAAGCTTATGCTCACTGGTGAGAGAATTATTTCAACTCTACCATTTTTTGCATACCTAAAAATTGCAGAGGGTTGCAGTAATTCCTGTTCCTACTGTGCAATTCCATCAATCAGAGGTAGATACCGTAGCGTTCCTATGGAGGAAGTCCTTAAAGAAGCAAAATGGCTTGCTGAAAATGGTGTTACGGAAATGAATGTAATTGCACAGGATAGCACACGTTATGGAATTGACTTGTACAAGGAGTTTAAACTTCCTAAGCTACTTCGTGAGATATGCAAGATTGACGGAATTAAGTGGGTTAGGGTGCTTTACTGCTATCCAGAAAGAGTTACTGACGAGCTTTTGGAAGTGATTGCAAGCGAAGATAAAATTGTGAAATATATGGATATTCCGATTCAGCATTGCGATAAGGATATTCTTAGATTAATGAATAGAAGTGGAAGTGAGGAGGAATTAAGAGCTTTATTTGCAAAAATTAGGGCAAAGATTCCAAATATCACGCTAAGAACAACGCTTATTACAGGGTTTCCAAAGGAAAGTGGCGAGCAATATGTCGCTCTTGCTGAGTTTGTAAAGGATATGGAATTTGACAGGCTTGGCTGTTTCCCTTATTCTGAGGAGGAGGGAACTGTTGCTGCTGGAATGGACGGACAGATTGATGAAGAAACACGGCAAAAGCGTGCTGAAATCATTATGGATATGCAGAATATTATTGCTGAAAAGAAAAATGCACAAAAGCTTGGCAAGGTAGTAGAGGCTGTTGTTGAGGGTTATGACAGGTTTGGTGAGTGTTATTTTGGTCGTACGGCTGCTGATGCACCTGATATTGACGGGAAAGTTTTCTTTACCTCTGATAAAAAGCTGAATGTTGGCGAATATGTTAATATTGAGATTACGGAAACGCTTGACTATGATTTGATTGGGGTTGTAGCTGATGAATTTACCGAATAAACTTACATTGCTAAGATTTTGCCTTGTTCCTGTGTTTTTGCTGTTTATTTATTTAACAGAAATTCCATATAGCTACATGATTGCGTTGATTATATTTGCAGTTGCGTCAGCGACAGATGCTCTTGATGGGCATATTGCAAGGAAGAATAATCTTGTTACAAGCTTTGGGAAATTCCTCGACCCTCTTGCTGATAAAGTACTGGTAATATCGGCGTTAGTGGTGCTTGTTGACTTGAATATAATGAGTGCTATACCACTTATAATTATCATTGCAAGGGAGTTTATGGTTTCGGGTTTAAGGCTTGTGGTGGCTGATGAGGGCGTTGTTGTGCCTGCGGGAATATGGGGAAAGCTAAAGACTGCATTTACGATGGTTACGATAATTTTTGCTTTGGTATGGCTTAGTATTGTTAACGATTTTACGCCTAATATTTCAGCAAACACTTTAGATATTGTTGATGGAAGTATTCAGGCTTTGATATGGGTTTCGACAGTCCTAACGGTAATATCTGGTCTTGTTTATCTCAAGGCTTTCTGGAAATATATTGATACTGATAAGTAAATAATTTAAAGAGTTGTCTTTGTAATATAAGTCCTGCTACGGAAATAAAATTAAATTGGGATATTCTAATAAAAGAATATCATA
>CAZSZG010000112.1:0-2373 GCA_964610805.1 uncultured Oscillospiraceae bacterium | reverse complement strand
AGATATTTAACATCATTAATATCTACAACTCCACTCTTGTCAACGTCTGCCGCAAGCTTAACACTGTTGCTTGCAAAGTCCGATATTACGCCCCTTTTTGCTATTGCAACGTCAAGCGAATTAACAGAACCATCAAAGTTTAAGTCACCTATTATTAAATTAATTTCAGATGGACCAGTGATTACAGTTCCTGCGACTGCTCCAATTGCCTCGTCAATATAGAAATTCATGGTATCTTCTGCTGTTTCTATATAAACAAACATATTTGTTGCACCGACAGGGATTGTATATTCTGGGTTATAAAGGTGAACCCATTCGTTTGCAATTGTATTTTTCATAGAAATTGTATCATATTGAGTATCGCCATTTGCGTCCTCATATTGCAGTTTCATGCAGAATGTTGCCGAAGCTCCACCCTCGATATACATTGCAGTAGAACTGAAACAATATTTTTTTCCAGGAACAAATGTAGTAGCATTTAGTGGTCGCTGTGTTCCGTTCCACGCATCAGTACGTTCCATAGTCAAAAGTGCCTCTGCACCCTTATAAAACGTTCTTCCACTTGTAAGAATTTCCGTTCCACCTCTATTAACCCATTCGCCAATGCTACCCTCAAACGTATCATGGTAATAATATCCACTAGCGTCTGGCTCTTCTGGCTTATCTGGCTCTACTGGGTTATTATTTGGGTCATCACCATTGCCCCATTCTGACTGTGGAATAATGGAGGCTACTGAATTGTAAGCTGCCTTTGGCTGATTATTTCCATCAAATAAAAGAGGAGAGTTTTCAGATCCAATCCAAGTATTTTTGTCATTAGGTCCCCAAACACATACTGCCGTAACCTTTCCTTTGCTTGAACTTTTGTTCACGTTAACAGCTGCTTTGAAGACAGCTTCATATTTATCAGCATGCTGTTGAGAGCTGAATTTACCATTTTCTGTGCTTATATCAAGTTCTGTAATCTGAACATCACAGCCTATGTTTATATATTTCTGTAAGGCTGTTGTGTACGCACTTATTCCTGAAAATCCGTTCATATCTGCATTAATATGCGACTGCATTCCAACACCATCAAGCAAGCCTTTATTGTATAAAGACGTACACATTGTAACAATGCTATCTCTTTTATGGTCCCAATATTCGTTGTAATCATTATAGAAAAGTTTACAACTTGAAGGAGCATATTTTTTTGCATATGTAAATGCTTTCTCAATAAATTTATTATCACCGTAAACCTGAACCCACGGAGATTTTCCGTTTCCATATCCAGGTTCTCTTGAGCCACCAAAACTTTTAGTCCTGTTAGAATCATCGCTTGTTGCTTCATTTACAACGTCATAGGCATAAAGATTTAGTGATGGATACTGTGATTTTAATGTAGCAAACATATTTTTTATGTAGCTTTCCATACGCTGATCCATAACTGATTGTGACACCCAGCCACCACCATTTTGGAAATTATCCTTAAAAAACCATTCAGGTGTCTGACCATGCCAAACTAATGTATGACCTCTAACGCCAATATTATTTTCTGCACAAAAGTTCAAAACGCTTGCAGCACGATTTAGAGAAACTTTAATATCTGAATTAGATGAACCTGATTGAACTAGGGTTGCATCAGGCTTTAACTCATTTTCATGAGTAATACTGTTAAATTCCTTCAAAATCATAGCCGTTATTGTTGAATTAGTTACCGTTCCAGAATTCAGCACCGAGCCAACTCTGAAATAATTTGCATATCTATCCTTTAATCCAGCACTATTGCCAGCTGCCGAAACTGTATTTGTATCAATCTTTCTGTTTTGGGTAATTGTTACATCATCAAAAGAAAAATCTGAAGTGCTGTCTGTTGTAATCGTCAAAGTGATTTCTGACGCTGTTTTTGGTGCTTTATACCCTGTTGAGATTTTTACCCATTCACCACCGTCAACATCTTCGCTTGCAATTACTTTTTCATTTAACTCGCCTGTTTCCGTGTCCTGATAGCTTAAAGAAAACTCAAATGTTTCTGTATCAGCTCCATCATGCTTTACAAAAATGCTGTAATCATAATTTTCTCCACCATCAAGATAAAGACCTTTTTGTGAGTACGCTCCATCGCTTTCACTAGAGCGATTCGTTACCATCATGCCCCTTGTAGCGTTATTTCCTTGATTCTCAACTGCTGATAAAATGGTGCTTTCTCCAGCATTGCACCATCCGTCATAGTTAACCTCAAAATCATCAGAAATAACCTCAAAATCAGCATATATTTTGCTTGTATTTAATGGCATTACTGTAAGCAGACTCGCTGATATTGCAAGCGATGTTATCCCTGCTAAAAATCTTTTGATTTTCATATGAAACCTCCTATTTTAATGTTTGTACTCG
>CAZSZG010000111.1:0-2393 GCA_964610805.1 uncultured Oscillospiraceae bacterium | reverse complement strand
TAGGTGGTGTGGCTATGCAGTATATTTCAGCAAAAACCATTGTTTCTTCATACGCAGAAAATAATCATTGGTTTGGAAATAATTACAATATGAATATATACAAAGGCTGTTGTCATGGCTGTATTTACTGTGATAGCAGAAGTGAATGTTATGGAGTAAACGACTTCGATACGGTTAGAGCAAAAGAAAACGCTTTGAGTTTGATTGACAAGGAGCTGAAATCCAAGCGTAGAACGGGCGTTATTGGAACTGGTGCGATGAGTGACCCGTATAACCCTTTTGAGAGGGAGTTATGCCTAACTCGTCAAGCATTGGAGCTGATTGATAGGCATGGTTTTGGTGTGTCAATCATTACAAAAAGCGACCTTATTACTCGTGATATAGACATACTTCAACGCATAAAGGAACATTCGCCCGTACTGTGCAAGATTACGATTACAGCCAGTGATGATGAACTTTGCAGAAAGATTGAGCCAAATGTTTCTGTATCTTCAGAAAGATTTTCAGCAGTGAAAAAGCTTACTGACGCTGGGATTTTTACAGGAGTTCTGCTTATGCCCGTTCTACCGTTTATTGCTGATAATGAAGAAAATGTACACCAGCTTGTAAGGCTTGCGAATGAAAGTGGTGCAAGGTTTATTTTTCCAGCTTTTGGCGTGACACTTCGTGCTAATCAGCGTGATTATTTCTATAAAAAGCTAGACGAATTATTCCCAAGCTTAAAACAGAAGTACATTGCACAATATGGGAACAGCTATGAATGTCATAGTCCAAATGCCCGAAATTTATATAAATTATTTTCAGATGAATGTAAAAGGTATGGAATATTATATAAAATGAGCGACATAATCACAGGCTATAAATCAGCATATGAAAGTGGGCAAATGTCATTTTTCTGATATGCAGTAACTAATAGAAATAAAAATGCACATAAATTCAACAATGCGAATTTATGTGCATATTATAGAATATAGCTTTATATAGGAGATTACTCCTTGCAGTTAAGCAAGAAAGCTTTTGACTGCCTTATGCTCTCGGCAGTAACCTCGCCTTTTCCAATTTGCTGTTTTAGAGCTATAAGGTTGAATGCGTTAACAATTGGCTCTTCAACACCGTTAGTAGACTCCCAACTAGCTTTTAGGGAAAGACTTAATCCAGGCATTACGGAAGGAACGGTAAATTTCTCACCAGCCTTATAAACCTTTGAGCCATAAGTCCAACCAACGAATTTATACCCCTCATATTTAAAACGGTTTCGGGGTAGAGTGATTTCTGTTCCGTAAGTTCCAGCAACTGTAAAAGAATCTCTTATTGGAGTATTTGATGAGAACGAAATATTATATGTAATCGGTGACCATACAGCTTCCAAAGTTACATCTCTTGATGGCATTTTATATTGTGATATAGGCGAATATTTTTCATTTGTTTCAATATCTATCCAATGAGTTAAATTATATCCAGCCCTTGAAAATCTTGAGGAATTAGCCAAGTCAAATGTGAATGTTTCATATCTGTCGAAAGAAACTTCGGTATGACCAGAAATTCCCTCGTAGTCGCCAGCAGTGTATGTAACTGTATAAAATTTGTGGTACAGTGGAGTTAGCGTAACATTATGCTCAGGCATAACAAAATCCCCACCATTTAGATAGATGTTTTCCCCATCAGTCCAAGCATAATTTGCATAGCCCTCTCTGTAAATAGCCACTCTAGAAATAATTAATTCAGTGCCTTTAACAATAAGAGCTGGCTCTAATATATCCGACGCTTCATAGCCAAGAGTATCGTATATTAGATAATAGCAGTCGAAATCCTCATAGTTTGGCAAGGTTGTTTCAGGGTTAACATCATCAGGTTCAGTGGTTTCGGTAACATCAGTAACAGTTCCCTCATCAGGCGTTTCTGTCGTTATAGTAGTTTCAATTATCGTATCTGTTTCTTCTGTTTCTTGTGAAAAAATAGTTAATGTTGTCATTAGCGAAATAGCTAGAGTTAGTGCGAGAATGGTTGACATAATTTTCTTTAACTTCATTGGATATAATCTCCTTAAATTTGATTTTGGGCAAGGATAAACATATAACTTATTATATAAATAAGTTTACCACATAATATAAATTTGTCAAGTATTTCAGCCAAAATCTATTGACAATACATAAAAAAACTGTTATACTAGCTATACTAGGTGGAATTATATGCTTTGTGATAGCTGATTTTACATATAACTATTAAAAGCGTTAATAGGAGGGGTTTGTTTTGAGGAAAAAAGTTAAAGGTTTTACAATGATTGAGTTAATTGTTGTTATCGCTATTATTGCTGTTTTGGCGGGTGTTTTAGTGCCTAATATGATTAGTGCAATAAGAAAAGCTAAGGTAGATACAGCTAATGCTAATGCAAA
>CAZSZG010000110.1:0-2655 GCA_964610805.1 uncultured Oscillospiraceae bacterium | reverse complement strand
GGAGATACCACTCACTTATTTTCGATTATTCCACCTGAATATTTGAATTTCACAAAGGTTTTGCCTTTATATGTAAGTAAGCCTCTTTCATTGAACGGCATAGCCTTTAACGCCTGTTTGGTTGCACAAAAATAAAGCTTTCTATTGTCTTTAGTCGTGAATACAAGCTGATACTTGTCATCAGTAATCGAAATGCTCCCCTTATCGTCAATTCGCCTTGTTCTTGCATCAATCTTTTCAATTAATTGTGCAGTTTCACCTATAATCCCATTGGTTTTCTTCGCTACTTGCTTTCTTTGTGGTGTATTATTTTTAGTATGCTTCTGCTCAGCCTTTTGCTTTTCTTTCCTAAGACTAACAAAAAATACCGTTACGACGATAACTGCTGACACAAGTACAACAAAAAGAAAAACAGTATCTGATTGCATAAAATCACTACTTTCAATAATTTATTCGCATAATGCAATTATATCTTCTTTGGTTGGAAATCCCATACAGGAAACGGTGGCAGTACCTGTTGCTATCCCGAAAGAAAATGCCTCCTGTTTATCCCCAGATTCAAGATATTTCGCCAAAAATCCTGCAACCATCGAGTCGCCAGCACCAGTTGAATTAACTGCAACAACACATTCCGCTTTACAATAATATTCACCCTCACAGGAAACAATTACTGCTCCACGCTTATCCATCGAAACTATGACGTTTTCAGCACCCATTTCACAAAGCTTTTTTGCATAAAAAACAATATCATCCTTTGTTTCAATCGGTACATTGAAAACTTCAGCCAATTCATGAACATTCGGTTTGATGAGAAAAGGCTTATGTTTTATAGCTTTTATAAGCTGTTCGCCACTGGCATCGACAATTGTAAGAATATCCCTATTGGACACAGCCGACATTATTCTTGCGTAAATATCACTGCCCAAAGATGATGGTGCATTGCCCGCAAGGACTAACACATCACCATTTTTCAGCAGTGCAAGCTTTTCAAATAGCATTTCAACACTTTTTTCAGAAATATACGGGCCCCCAGCATTGATTTCAGTTTCTTCACTACCTTTTAGCTTAACATTAATTCGTGAAATTCCGTCAGTAAGCATAATAAATTCATCAATACAGCCGATTTTTTTTACTTCCTCTTTTATCTGCTCCCCAGTAAATCCAGCCACAAAACCAAGCGTAACACTCTGTACGCCAAGATTTTTTAGCACGATAGAAACATTAAGACCCTTGCCCCCAGCGAAAAGCCTTTCACTGCTAGAACGATTGACTGAATTTGGCACAAGCGAGTCGACTTGCATAATATAATCAAGCGACGGATTAAGCGTAACGGTATAAATCATGGTTTCTCCTTATCACAAGCCGTCGGGATTTTTCACAGTAAAGTTCCAGCTGTCTGCACACATTTCATCAATATTATATTTTGCCTCCCAATTCAACAGCCTTTTTGCCTTTTCAGCATTAGCATATGAGGTCGCTAAATCTCCTGCACGTCTAGGTGCAAACTGTTTCGCAATTTCTTTTCCACAAGCCTTTTCATAACCTGCCACAACCTCAAGCACGCTTGAACCATTGCCCGTTCCCAAGTTAATTGGCTCAAAACCTTTCTGCTTTTCAGCATAAGCCAAAGCTGAAATATGCCCCTTTGCTAAATCCACCACATGAATGTAATCTCGCACACCTGTTCCATCAGGAGTGTCATAATCATTACCATAAACGCTTAATTTTTCTAGCTTCCCAATGGCAACTTGTGCAATATATGGCACAAGGTTATTAGGAATTCCATTTGGATCTTCACCAATTAGCCCACTTTTGTTAGCACCTATCGGATTGAAATATCTCAACGAAACAACGCTCCAATCCTTATCGGCAACACATAAATCACGCAAAATCTGTTCAATTATAACCTTTGTGTAGCCATATGGATTTGTCGCCGATGTTCCCATATCCTCAGTGTATGGAGGGCAGTTATCTACACCATAAACAGTAGCCGATGATGAAAAAATCATGGATTTGCAGTTGTATTTATTCATCACTCGCAACAAAGCAACCGTCCCTACTATGTTATTATTGTAGTATTCAAGTGGCTTTTGCACCGATTCGCCCACTGCTTTTAAGCCCGCAAAATGAATTACGGCATCAATCTTATTTTCATCAAAAATCTTGCACATTCCATCATAATCAAGCATATCAACCTCATAAAACTTAAACGTTTTATTTGTCAATTGTTCAACTCGCTTTGCACTCTCAAGTTTCGAGTTGCTTAAATTATCCATCACAACTATTTCATAGCCTGCATCAATTAATTCAACACAAGTATGACTACCTATAAACCCAGTTCCACCTGTAATTAATATCTTGCCCACTTGCTACCTCCTAAATTTTTTGTATAATTTCTATTAAAATATATAACCCTACATATATAGTATATCTCTTATTCTATATTATTTCAACCCTTTTATAAATAAAAAAGGAAGAGTTAATTAAAACTCTTCCTTAAATATTTCGTTTCTAATTATTTAAAATTAGTCACGCTTTTTCTTAAGAACTACTGCTGAACAAGCTGCTGCAAGCAATACTGCTGATGTAGCTGCAATGCCCTTTGTGCTTGAACCTGTCTTTGGAGCTTCTACTACTGTAGCTGCTGTTGTTGTA
>CAZSZG010000109.1:0-2719 GCA_964610805.1 uncultured Oscillospiraceae bacterium | reverse complement strand
ATTGCGTTCATAGTCTGTCTAGTGACACCAATCGCCTCTGCAACGTCCTTTTGTGACATATCCTTTTCAGCCCGTGCTGATTTTATCCTCAAATTCTTCACCATGACAACCTCCCCCTTAATAGAAAGAGTATATCATATAACATTCATTATGTCAAGTATATGCGACAAAAGTTATAATATATGTTAACTATTTGGAGAAATATTCAATAATCTTGCTACTTACTAAAATCAAACCTTTTCTTCGCCTCAACAATCGCATTCACAAGCATTTCCATATCCTCAAAACTATTCTCAAAGCTAGTGCTAATTCGTATTGCACTGTCGATAAGCCCATCATCCAAGCCAAATTCCTTTAGAACATTACTCTTTGCACCCTTTGAACATGCAGAGCCACTCGAAACATATATCCCCTTTTCCTCAAGAAAATGTAACATTATTTCTGAACGTATACCTTTAATAGATACATTTATAATGTAGGGCATACTGTTATCTTTAAAGTTAATTGCCACACCATCAAGCTTATCCAGTTTTTCAAGAAAGTATTCCCTTAACTCATTAGCCTTGTCCAATCTGCAAGAAATCGTGCTGTTCAACTTCTCAACTGAAGCACCCAATCCAGCGATAAGTGGAACGCTTTCCGTACCCGAACGCAAACCTTTTTCCTGTCCACCACCATTACAAATAGGTTTAAGCCTTATTCCCTTTTTTATGTAAATAGCACCAATTCCCTTTGCAGAATAAATTTTATGCCCACTGATTGAAATGAGGTCTGCATTAAGTTCCTTTACCTTTATAGGAGTTTTCATAAACCCTTGAACAGCGTCACAATGGGTAATAACATCTGGACACTTCCTCTTTATAGCCTTAAAAATCTTGCCAATAGGCAGTGTGTAACCATTTTCGTTATTAACAAGCATAGCACTCACCATACAGGTATTTCCATCTACTGCATTAATAAAATCATCAACGTCAAATTCACCATCACTATTCGGAGAAATCCTAACAACCTCAAAGCCATCTTCCTCTAATTTATTCATACATTCGCTAACGGAGGGATGCTCAATGCTTGTAGTTATAATTTTTCGTTTTCGCTTACCATAAGCACCTGCAACGCCCAATACTGCAAGGTTATTGCTTTCTGTTGCTCCAGATGTAAAATATATACATTCAGCCTCACAAGCCAATGCCATACCAATTATTTTCCTTGTATTATTAATAGTTTTCTCTGCATCAATCCCCATTCCATGCAATGAAGACGGATTTCCATAGTTCTCCTGTAAGCAACCCGTAATAGCCGAAACAGCCTCATCACATACCTTTGTTGTCGCCGCATTATCTAAATATATCACCATTATTCGCTCTCTTTCAATAAGTTTAACTTTTACCATACTTTAATTTAATATTATAACATATTTCATATCATATTTCTACAACCATATTATAGACTTAAAATCAATAATTTTAGCCAATTGAAAATATTTATTAAAAATATGAAACTTTCTAGCATCGTAAATAGTTAATATAGTAGTACGCTGGTTGACATTGCTGGTGTGAATATGTTAAAATAAATAGGTTACTATATAAAACTCTACACCTATTGAAGAGGTGTTGTTAATGAACATGTTGGAGAATATAAAAATTATCTTGCTATTTACAGATTAAAAGGAAGTATATATTAAAGGAGTGCTATTAAAAATGTGCGTATTGTATTTAGTAATTCCATGCTACAATGAACAAGAGGTTCTGCCTGAGGCATCAAAGCAAATGCTTGAAAAGATGAACAGCCTTATTGGTAAGGGGAAAATTTCGGATAAAAGTAAAATCGTGCTAGTAAATGACGGCTCTAAGGATAGGACATGGGAAATAATTGAGGAACTTCATAGTGAAAACCCTATGTTTCAAGGCGTTAAGCTTTCTAGAAACAGAGGTCATCAAAACGCATTATTGGCTGGTTTGATGACTGTTAAGGATTATTGCGATATTACAATTTCTTTAGACGCTGACTTACAGGACGATATAAATGCAATTGATGAAATGGTTGATAAATATCTTGATGGCTGTGATATTGTTTATGGTGTAAGAAGTGCTAGAAAAACTGATACCTTTTTCAAAAAAACCACTGCTGAAGGGTTCTATAAGGTTATGAAAAGTATGGGTGTTGATATTGTATTCAACCATGCTGATTATAGACTTATGAGCAAGCGAGCATTAGATGGGCTTGAGGAATTCGAGGAGGTAAACCTTTTCCTAAGGGGTATTGTTCCTATGATTGGCTATAAATCTGGGGAGGTCACCTATGCGAGAAAGGAACGCTTTGCAGGCGAGTCTAAATACCCACTTAAAAAGATGCTTGCATTTGCATTTGAGGGTATTACATCGCTTTCAATTAAGCCTATAAGACTTATCACAACAACAGGCTTTATTATCTTTGGAATAAGCATTGCAATGCTCATATACTTTCTTATAAGGCATTTCACAGGTGCTACTATCGCAGGTTGGACATCAACTATTGTTTCGATTTGGGCAATTGGTGGACTTCAGCTTTTAGCAATTGGAATAATCGGCGAATACATTGGTAAGATATACCTTGAATCAAAACATCGCCCTAAATTCATTATTGATAAATACTTAAAAGATTAAAAATAAGGACTTGCTAACATTAGTTAACAAGTCCTTATTTTTTATGCTATTCAAACTGCCATGCTTTTATGTTTCAT
>CAZSZG010000108.1:0-3152 GCA_964610805.1 uncultured Oscillospiraceae bacterium | reverse complement strand
TGGTAGAGCGCCACCTTGCCAAGGTGGAGGTAGCGAGTTCGAGCCTCGTAATCCGCTCCATAACACGCTGGGGAAATATTCTTGGCGTTGTATCCTAAGATTTTTAAATCTTAGGATATTTTTTGCTTAAAAATTAGTTGATTTATAGAAACTTGATTTTTGTTGCAAATACAACAGATTTTTTGATGCGACTACATTACAATATAAGCATAAGGTTAATACTAAATATCAAATGAAAAGGTTTCTTTGTTGTGTTTGAATAACATAATCAGAAATTTCCTCCACTTTTTTATATATCTTATAGAAAAGCACCACCTTTGTATTGCATGATATGAGGTGGTGCTTGTTGTTTTGGTTATTATACGTCGCATCTTAGGCAAACCTAAGCAATTTGTGTAAATTATATAAGAGTGTTACTTAATTTTTGTCATAAAATTTTGGTGTAAGTGCTTGTACTTGTGGTAAAGATATGTTATAATTAATCTAAATGTTTATACATTACAAGCAAGTTCAAGCAATGAACGCAATACACAATGAAAATAAAAATTAAGGAGACTTAATATGAAATTTGGTTTTTTTGATGACTCAAACAAGGAATATGTTATTACATCGCCAAGAACACCTTATCCTTGGATAAACTATCTTGGTACACAAAGCTTTTTCTCGCTTATTTCTAACACAGCAGGTGGATACCATTTTTATAAGGACGCTCGCTTGAGGAGAATTACACGTTACCGTTATAACAATGTTCCTGTTGATATGGGTGGCCGTTATTTCTATATCAATGATGGTGGTACGGTTTGGTCACCAGGTTGGTCACCAGTTAAAACAGAGCTAGATAGCTATGAATGTCGTCATGGTATGGGTTATACTGCTATTAATGGTAAGAAAAATGATATTTCAGCAAATGTTACTTTCTTCGTTCCGAATGACTATAATGGCGAGGTTCAAAAGCTTGTTCTAAAGAATGAAGGAACAGAAAAGAAAACTATTAAGCTTTTCTCTTTTATTGAGTTCTGCTTGTGGAATGCTCAAGATGATTCCACTAACTTCCAAAGAAACTTTAATACTGGTGAAGTTGAAATAGAAAATAGCACATTGTTCCATAAAACTGAATATAAAGAGCGTCGTGACCACTTTGCGTTCTATTCAGTAAATTCTAAAATTGATGGTTTTGATTCTGATAGAGAAAGCTTTGTTGGACTTTATAATGGCTTTGAAAATCCACAGGCAGTGCTTGATGGCAAGGCTACAAATTCTGTTGCTGACGGTTGGTCGCCAATCGCTTCTCACTATATTGAGGTTACTCTTGAGGCTGGTGAAAGTAAGGATTTTGTATTTGTTCTTGGCTATGTTGAGAATGAACAGGAAGAAAAGTTCAATGCTGATGGCTCAATGAATAAATCTAAGGCTTATGCTATGATTGAACAGTTTGATACATCTGAAAAGGTGGATAAGGCTCTTGCTGACTTGAAGGTTATGTGGGATGAGCTTTTATCAAAATATATGGTTGAAACTCCTGATAACGATATGAATAGAATGGTTAATATTTGGAATCAGTATCAATGTATGGTTACCTTTAATATGTCACGTTCTGCTTCATATTTTGAGAGTGGTATTGGTAGAGGTATGGGCTTTAGGGACTCAAATCAGGACTTGCTTGGTTTCGTTCACCAAATTCCTGAGAGAGCTAAGGAGAGAATTCTTGACCTTGCTGCTACACAGTTTGAGGACGGTGGCTGTTTCCATCAGTATCAACCTCTTACAAAGAAGGGTAATGACGAAGTTGGTGGAGATTTCTCTGACGATCCGTTGTGGATGATTTTGTCAACTGCTGCTTATATTAAGGAAACAGGCGATTACTCAATTCTTGATGAGATGGTTCCTTATGAAAACAAGGAAGAGCTTGCTCAGACAATGATGCACCACTTAAAACAGTCGTTTTATAGAGTTTGCACAAATGTTGGTCCTCATGGATTGCCATTGAGTATGAGAGCTGACTGGAATGATTGCTTGAACCTAAGCTGTTTCTCAAGTGAGCCTGGTGAGTCGTTCCAGACTTCAACATCACCTAAATATGGCGACGATAAGTACAGTAAGGTTGCTGAATCAGTAATGGTTGCTACATTATTTACTTTTGCAGGTCCTGAATATGTTGCACTTTGCAATTATAAGGGCGATACTGCTGAGGCTGAAAAGGCACAGGCTGAAATAGATAAGATGGTTGAGATTATCAAGAAAGATGGTTATGACGGCGAATGGTTCTTGAGAGCTTATGATGATTTCGGAAAGAAAGTTGGCTCAAAGGAATGTGAAGAGGGTAAAATCTTCATTGAACCACAGGGATTTGCTGTTATGTCTGGTATTGGTAAGGAAGATGGTCTTGATATTAAGACTTTGGATTCTGTTGATAAATACCTAAATACTGAATATGGACTAGTGCTTAATAACCCTGCATTTACTAAGTATTATATTGAATATGGTGAGATTTCCACATATCCAGGTGGATATAAGGAAAATGCTGGTATATTCTGTCACAACAATGCGTGGATAATTTGTGCTGAAGCTGTTGTGGGTAGAGGCGATAAGGCGTATGAATACTACTCAAAGATTGCTCCATCATATCTTGAGGGTATTTCAGATATTCATAGAACAGAGCCTTATGTTTATGCACAGATGGTTGCTGGTAAGGATGCTAAGCGTCATGGTGAGGCTAAGAATAGCTGGTTGACAGGTACTGCTGCGTGGAATTTTGTTGCTGTATCACAGTATATTCTTGGAATTATACCTGATTGGACAGGGCTAAAGGTTGACCCTTGCGTTCCTAAGGAATGGGACGGGTTTAAGGTTAGCAGATTCTATCGTGGCGATACTTACGATATTATTATTAAGAACCCTAATCATGTTTTCAAGGGTGTTAAGTCAGTAACTGTTGACGGTAAGGCTATTGAGGGGAATATTCTTCCTGTATTTGGCGATGGTAAGACTCATACTGTTGAAGTTGTTATGGGTTAATAAAATAAATTTGTACTTGCACGTTTAGGAGGTTTACAGCAAAGGGACAGTTTTCCTTTGCTGTTTCCTATATTTAAAATAAAAAAACAAAAAGTTTACTCAATTTTTTCAAAAATTGCGAGGAGTTTGAGGGCGAG
>CAZSZG010000107.1:0-3201 GCA_964610805.1 uncultured Oscillospiraceae bacterium | reverse complement strand
ATTTCTGCCTAAAAAACCACTCGAATTAATCTTCAGAGTGGTTTTCATAATGTTATTTATGGCAAAAAAGTAATCTACATATGCTATTCAACATTTAATAAATATTCGCTATCTGTTAATACTTTTCATTGTGGGGTTATCAATGATGTTTCCGTCATTGTCAAATCTTGAACCGTGACAAGAACAATCCCATGAATTCTCAAGTGGATTCCATTTTAAGGCACAACCCATATGAGGACACCTTTTTACAGTAGGTATAAGAAAATTTGTTACAGCCGTAAAAGCATTTACCAACAGCTGTGGCTTCATTATGCACCTGTGTGGTGAAAACACCTCTGCAAACTCATTGCGTTTACCAGTCACCATATCAGATAAAATCATAGCAGATACCATCGACGAAGTCATTCCCCATTTATTAAAGCCTGAAGCAACGTACATATCGTGGGTGTTTTTTGAATAATGCCCTATATAGGGAACACCGTCAAGACTCATGCAGTCCTGTGTTGCCCAATGATATTTTTCGGTTGAATTCGGGTAAAACTTCTTTGAAAAGTCACGAAGTTCTTGCCAGTTTCCACCTTTTTTCCCTGTTCTGTGATCTCCTCCACCTACTAGCAACATATTGTCATAATTTCTAAACGACATACCCTTTTCTGCCTCATCAACATACATTCCATTAACATCTGGAATATTCTCCAAAGCAATGACATAAGAACGGTGCTGATAGAGTTTCAGAAAGTAACTTCCATGCTTATTGATAAACGGGAAATGTGTCGCAATGATAATTTTTTAGCTGTTATATTGCCTTTGTCAGTTTTTGCTATGTTATTCTCAATTTCTTTAACAAAGGTATTTTCATAAATATTAAGTTCGGAGCATATAGAACTTAAAAATTGCAGTGGATTAAACTGTGCCTGTCCCTTGAATTTGATTGAGCCATTTATTGCAAACGGAAGCTGAATTTTCTCTTCAAAATCAGCATTAAAGCCAAGCTTGTCCATTGCACTAAGCTCTTTTTCAATCTTATTTCTATTGTTAATAGTATACACATAAGAGTTTTTCTCCTCAAAGCTACAGGAGATATTTTTGCAAAGCTCTCGGTATTTTTGAACAGCAAGCTGATTAGATTCAAGATACATTTTTGCTTTTTCTATGCCTACATTTTTAATCAGCTTATCATAAATTAAGCCATGCTGTGAAGTGATTTTTGCAGTTGTATTTTTTGTTATTCCACAGCCAATTCTATTTGCTTCAGCCAATACATAATTTACACCTGCTTGTTTTAGAAAATATGCACAGAGAATTCCTGCAATACCACCACCAATTATTAGGACATCTGTTTTTATATCATCTTCAAGCGTTTTAAACTCTTGAATACTTACATTATCTGTCCATGCTGATTTCATGCGAAAGCCTCCTTGATGCTATTAGTTGGAGGGTAACAAGTGTGATTATCACACACATAAAAGGTTGTTTCACCGTCTTGAAGAGTGTATTCTTCTGTTGGACTTTCAAAAATAATAACGTTAATATTATCTCTTTTTTCAGCCTTGATTAATTCAATACCACCTTTTTCAGATAGCACACATACTACTTTTTTAAGGGGATTCATATACATAAGCACTGACAAAAGATAAAAACAAAAGCCTCCTGGATATTGTTCTGCATGACCTGCCATAAAACCCATTTGCTGTTCAGATATTTCCAATAGCTTTTCATCATTATTCAGTGCAGTAAGCTTTAACAAATTATAACACATGACGGAGTTACCACTTGGGATTGCACTGTCATAGACTTCTTTCGGTTTAACAATAAGCTGTTCATTTTCACTTCCATATAAATAAAAACCACCGTTATCTTTATCATAAAAGCTGTCTATTGCCTTTTGAGTTAAAACGAACGCTTTATCAAGATAATTCTTATCAAGCGTTGATTCATAAAGATTTATTAATGCAAAAATATAAAAAGCATAGTCGTCAATAAACCCTTTTCCCGACTTATTGCCATTTCTATAACTTACAAAAAGAGTGTTGTTGTTTTCTGTCAAATTTTTATCAATAAATTTATACGCATTTTCAGCCATATCAAGATACTTAATATCATCAAAAGTTCTATACATATAGCTGAACGCTGAAATCATCAGCGAATTCCATGAGGTTAATATTTTATCGTCAAGATGAAGTTTATTTCTTGATTTTCTGTATTCATAAATCAAAGGCAAAAATTCATCAAAAGCTGTATCCTCAACTTCGCTGACATTAACCTTTAGCAAGTTAGGGATATTCTTATTCTCAAAATTACCTGCTTCAGTTATATCAAATCTTGAGCAAAATTTCTCACCCTTATCCACGCCTAAAAGCTTTATTATTTCATCTTTTTCAAATACATAATACTTCCCCTCAACGCCATCGCTGTCTGCGTCCTGTGCAGAATAAAATCCACCTTGTTCATTTGTCATTTCACGGATAACATATTCTGCTGTTTTATCTGCAATATCTTTATACAACATCTTTTTAGTTATGCTGAAAGCTTTTGTATACGCTAGCATTAAAAGTGCGTTATCATAAAGCATTTTCTCAAAATGAGGAGCAAGAAAAATGTTGTCAGTAGAATATCTTGAAAAACCATAACCTATATGATCGAAAATCCCTCCTCTGTACATTTGTATAAGAGTGTTTTCAACCATTTCAAGAATGGTTGTATCCTGATTTTTTTCATAGATATTCAGTAAGAACAGCAGATTATGTGGAGTAGGAAATTTCGGTGCTGATCCAAAACCACCACATTTTTTATCGTAAATTTTTTCAAAATATAAAACAGCATCACTAACCATATTTTCGCTTACTTCGCCAGAATAATTTGTTATATCGCTAATATGATTTACTATTTCATCAGAAGATGAAATCAGCTTATGACGGTTCCCACGCCAATTATCAGAAATTAAACTCAAAAGGTCATTAAACCCCATAAGTCCATACTTCGATGTTGGTGGAAAATAAGTTCCAGCAAAAAAAGGCTTTTGCTCAGCTGTCATAAATATACTTGTCGGCCAGCCTCCACTACCTGTAATTGCCTGACAAACATTCATATAAATGCTATCAATATCAGGGCGTTCCTCTTTATCAACTTTTATAGAAATGAAATCTCTATTTAATATATCAGCTGTCTGCTGATTCTCAAAGCTTTCATGTGCCATAACAT
>CAZSZG010000106.1:0-3279 GCA_964610805.1 uncultured Oscillospiraceae bacterium | reverse complement strand
AATATCCTCCTAATCAAGCTTTAACACACTCATAAACGCTTCCTGTGGCACTTCAACATTACCAAGCTTACGCATACGTTTTTTACCCTCTTTTTGCTTTTCAAGCAACTTTTTCTTCCTTGTAATATCGCCACCATAGCATTTAGCCAAAACGTCTTTACGCATAGCCTTAACTGTTTCTCTAGCAATAATCTTACCACCAACAGCAGCTTGAATAGGTATTTCAAACATTTGTCTTGGGATATTATCCTTTAGCTTTTCAGCGATTTTTCTTGCCCTAGCATATGCATTGTCGGTATGCACAATAAATGAAAGTGCATCCACAATATCTCCATTTAGTAGAATATCTAATTTAACAAGCTTAGATGGAACATATCCCAACATTTCATAATCAAAGGAAGCATAGCCCTTTGTGCGTGATTTCAACGCATCAAAGAAGTCATAAACAATTTCATTCAAGGGTAGCTCATAACGCATATTAACTCTAGTTTCATCAAGATATTCCATATCCTTGAAAATGCCCCTACGTTCCTGACAAAGCTCCATGATATTGCCCACATACTCCGATGGTGCAAGAATTTCTGCCTTAACCATAGGTTCTTGAGCAGTCATAATCAACGCTAAATCAGGATAATTTGACGGGTTATCAATAAAAACAGTTTCCCCACTTGTAAGCGTTATTTTATAAATAACAGATGGTGCTGTTGTAATAATATCTAAATTATATTCACGTTCAATACGCTCCTGTATAATTTCCATATGAAGCAGTCCCAAAAATCCACATCTAAACCCAAACCCAAGAACAATTGAAGTTTCTGGTTCAAAGGAGAGCGATGCATCATTTAGCTGAAGTTTTTCAAGTGCCTCTCTCAAATCGCCATATTTAGCTCCATCAGCTGGATAAATACCACTGAACACCATTGGATTAACTTTTCTATATCCAGCCAACGCCTTTTCACATGGGTTATCCACAAGAGTAACCGTATCACCGACGCTCGTTTCGCTTATATCCTTAATAGCAGCGGCAATATATCCAACCTCTCCAGCCTTTAATTCGCCGACATTATTAAAGCTTGATGCATCCAAATACCCAGCTTCAACAACTGTAAACTCAGCACCCGTTGCCATAAGCCTAATTTCATCACCAATTTTAACCTTACCATCTTTAACCCTAATATAGATTATAACTCCCTTATACGCATCATAATAGCTATCGAAAATCAACGCCTGAAGTGGTGCATTCTCATCACCTATTGGTGGAGGTACATCCTTAACAACCCTTTCCAAAACAGCCTCAATATTAGTTCCAAGCTTTGCTGAAATCTTTGGAGCGTCCATTGCCTCAATTCCAATAACACTTTCAACCTCACTGCAAACTCTTTCAGGATCAGCTGACGGTAAATCTATTTTATTTACAACAGGCACAATCGCCAAGTCGTGTTCAAGTGCAAGATAGGTATTTGCAAGCGTTTGTGCCTCAATCCCTTGTGTTGCGTCAACAACAAGTATCGCACCCTCACAAGCAGCAAGCGAACGTGAAACCTCATAATTAAAGTCAACGTGACCTGGAGTGTCGATGAGGTTTAAGACATATACTTCCCCGTCCTCTGCCTTATAAGTAAGCCTTACCGCACGAGCCTTAATCGTGATTCCTCTTTCACGTTCAATATCCATATTGTCAAGAAGTTGTTCTTCCATATCACGCCCAGCAACCGTATATGTTTTCTCTAACATTCTGTCTGCAAGCGTTGATTTACCGTGATCGATATGTGCGATAATACTAAAATTCCTTATTTTATCAATTGACAAACTACATTCCTCCGTAAGTGAAGTTTTAATAGGTAACTGCTAATATTCAAGACTAATCCAGCTTTTTCTTTTCGCTTTCAAGAACTTTCATTAAATCCTCAAAGGTAGCTGAACCAGTACTTGTTGATGTATTTTTCTTGCTTTGATTTAAGTATCTATTTTTAACGTCATCCATCTTTGATGTAGCCTTTGGTGCTTTTTTCTCAACTGCCTGTACTGGCTGTGTTGGTTTTGGACTGTTATCCATATAAGTTGAATCTGTTTCACCAGCGTCATCAAATGTTCTTTTTTGCAATGCAAGCTTAATAGCGTTCGCCTTTTCGTCTACATTATTACTTGTATTTGTGTTGGAATTATTATTAGCTTGAGAAACAAATTTAACACGCTCATCTGTTGCATTTCTTTTAGATGAGGTCATAGCCTTAGCGTTTCTTTGTTTGTATTCATAAAAGTCGCTTTGTGGCTCAAATTCTTCAGCGTCTTTCAGCCTTTCATTAACTTTTCTCTTTGCACCCTCAACAGCATCATCATCAGACACTTCAAAAAGCACCTTTTTCTGTGCTTCATCAGTTTTAGCTCTTCTTTGTTGAGCGTCTATATTTTGATAAGGAGAATTTCTGTTAACACGCTTTTGAGAGAAATTTTCAGAAATTGAATTCTTTTTCTCAAGAAAATCCTCACTTGAGTTTATGTCATCATCAGTTTCAAAAAGAGGTGTACTAACTCGTTTCTTTTTCTTAGGCATCCTTTCAAGCATAACAGGCATATCATAATCGTCAAGTCCGCCATCTTTAAGCTTTCTAGCATTTATGCTACTTGTTATAATTAATAAAATCAATATAATGCTAGGCAAAATCAGAAACAATGCTATTCCAAGAGTGCTTTTTAAAGTTGCAACTGTAACGCCTAATTCTTTACTTGAAAGACTACCTTTTGCAATTATATCTTTCTCAGAAACCGTAATAGTTTCAGTTCCTTCAGTAGCATCGCTCTTGATGTTGTAGTATATTCCATCTGTTTTGATTACGATATCGTGAATTCTCGATAAAGCAGAAATCGTTTTATTTTCTGTATTAATGTAGTTATAAAGAGCAACATCGCCCTTTTGCAAACTTGTAAGTTTATCTTTCTCAGCTATAATCATAGTATTCTTTGTTATTTCTGGCATCATCTCATCGGTTTCCATTAGAAACAGAGTTTTGCCGAACATATCATGAGTGGTATTACTTTTTAAAAACACAGCATTAACAGCGATTGAGATAGCTATAATGAGGGCTAAAAGGACAATAATTACTACTTTCAAAGGGGAAAACCCCACTTTATTTTTGTTATGCATACAACTTTTCCTCCAAATAACACAATATTTATTTTCTCTATATTATTCGTTCTAAAACACTTTAATTTATATTATAGCATGGCTTTAATTAAAATACAATTTTTATTAGGAAATATTTTTAATTATTTTTATTT
>CAZSZG010000105.1:0-3675 GCA_964610805.1 uncultured Oscillospiraceae bacterium | reverse complement strand
CACAGCACGGCAGAGCAGCACAGTTCTCACCGTTTGCAGCTCTGACGGGGTATGATGCAGAAATTAGCGAAACTGCAAGGCTCACTAACAAACGGTTAAAACTTTCTGAAGATAAAAAAGCAGACCTTAATGAACGTATGCAAATTCTTTTGGAAAATGTTCAAGATAGACCTTTAGTAACGATTACCTATTTTATTTCAGATGAAAGAAAAACAGGAGGCTCATACAAGAGTGTCAGTGGTTCTGTACGAAGGGTTGATGAATATGAACTGCTGATTATCTTTACAGATGGTACGACAATACCAATGGGGGATATTTACAATATTGAGGGCGAGATATTTAGCGTAATTGACAGCGTGATTGAATAACATTGGGCATATGATTTTTCTCCTCTTTTTTGTTGTATTTTATCTAAATATCCCCTATACAATTTATTTTATCTAAGGATATTCTTCAGGGATAATTTATTTAGAACATTCTAATAAGAACTGACAACATAGTTAAGAAAATTAAGGTTATATTGTTGATTAGCAGAAAGGCTTGTGATATACTATAATATAACAAGAAAATTTAGTTGAATAAATTTATTCTTGTTAAAAGTGTTAAGGAAAAAAAGAGGAGGAAAGTAATATGTTTACAAAAAAGATGGTTGCTGCTACATTAGCGGCGAGCATGGCATTTTCAGCGTCTTATGTCGGCGTTGTTAATCTGTCAAACCTAAAGGTATCGGCTGAAGTAGGGGGTACGGGAACGATTTATGGAGATGCAAATTGTGATGGAGTAGTGAATGCGTTTGACCTTATTGCTGCTAAAAGAAACATTAGTAATCCACTTACAGAACAGGGGAAGATTAATATGGACTTTAATGGTAACGGTGTTGATGTATCGGATGTTGTTCAGCTAAAAAAGTATCTTCTAGGAGAATTGGACACACTTTCAGGTCCGACAGGAGAATATACGGGGGAATATACGATTCCAGAATTATCGATGGAATCAAAAAATATTCCTAATCTTGATTCATTCAAATTTATTGCAGAGATGGGTGCAGGAATTAACTTAGGTAATACTTTTGACGCTATATCTAATAGTGCTCCAGCTGGAGAAGCAAACTTAAATCTTGAAACATCATGGTGTGGTGTAAGGACTACAAGGGAAATAATTGACAGCATTAAAAATCAAGGCTACAAGACAATTAGAATTCCTGTTTCATGGCATAATCATGTGGATGAGGACTTTAACATCAATGCAGAATGGCTTAACAGAGTTCAAGAGGTTATAGATTACGCAATTGATAATGATATGTATGTGATCACTAATATTCACCATGACAATGAGTATGATTATATGTATCCAAGTTATGATTATTTAGAGAATTCAAAGGAATATGTAGGAAAAGTATGGACTCAAGTTGCTGAAAAATTCAAAGACTATGACGAACATCTTATTTTTGAAACTCTAAATGAACCAAGATTGCAGTACACAAGCTTTGAATGGGTTTATTCATCTGCATCAGATGAATGTAGAGAAGCGGCAGATTGTATAAATCAGTACAATCAGACAGCTCTTGATGCCATCAGAGCAGTAGGTGGAGAAAATGCTAACCGTTATGTAATGGTTCCAGGATATGCTGGAAAGATGGAAGCTGCTATGGCAAATGAATTCAAGCTTCCTGAGGACAGTGCGACGGATAAATTACTTCTTTCTGTTCATGCGTATATTCCATATAATTATGCTATGAGTGCTCCAGGTGAGCCAGGAAGTGCAACAGAATTTACAGCTGCTGATCAGGCTGAAATTGATAATGTTATGGAAACAATGTACATAATGTTTGTTTCAAAAAATATACCTGTTGTTATAGGTGAATATGGTGCAAGAAACAAGAACATAGATGGAAATGATTATACTCAAGGTAGAGTAGATTATGCTGCAAATTACGTTGCGTCAGCAAGAACAAGAGGCATTAGTTGCGTATGGTGGGATAACAATGCTTTTGAAAGCAAATCAGGCGAAGCTTTTGGACTTCTTCACAGAGCTACAAACAAATGGACGTTTGATGCGATTGCATATGCAACAGTTAAATACGGTGATGGTTCAAAAACAAAGTTTGTTGCTCCTTGGTATGAAGGCTCATCAACAGGTAGTGGTGCAACAATTCTTCCTGATGGCACAATAATGTTCCCAACAGAGATTGGCGAGGAAATCACTCTTGGCGTTGAACTTAATAACGGTGTAGCTCAATTGGGTGGTGCATTAACATTCAGCGTTTCACTTTATGGAACAAATTATTGGGTAGCATATCAGTGGGAAGCAACATCATCAGGAAACCTTGTAATTGATATGACAGTTCCTAATATGGCTATTAACTCTAGTATTCCAGACGATGGAACTGGTTCAAATGCAGTAACAGATGAAGCTGTATTGGCTGAAATAGGTAAGCTTGTAATGAAGGGTAATACTGCTGCAATTCAATACTGGTGGGCTTGTGATTCTAACTGGGAAAACTTAGATTCACCATATGACCAATACGGTGGAATTAAATCAGCTTCAGCAGGCAAATAAAAGCGAACTATTCCTATATTTATTTGAGGATATTATAAATTTATTTCCTCTTAATAGTTTTAAATTTTATACAAAGCCGAATGTAATCTTTGGGCTTTCCCGACTGTCGATAAAACAGTCGGGTTTTTTTATGTAATTTGCTTGTTATTCTATTACATGATTGGGAGTTTACATTTATGGAATAATGTTTATAAAACTTAGTAGTTTGACCTGTGCTTGTTAACGGCAAAATTAAACTACCTCAATATTCAATTACAGTAGAGGGCATAGAAAAACAACTTGTGCATAATTAATATATTTTTATATAAAAATCAAAGGATATATCAGAGTATTAAGTGTGAACAAAGTATTAATTAGTAAATTAAGTATTGAAGTTTTAGTAAGATATAGTATATAATATATATTAGTAAAAATTCTCAATAAGTATATCATTATTGGTAAAAAATTAAATTATTAAGGAGTAAATATGAAAAATAAATTATTACTATTAATAACAGTAGCCATAGCAATTAGCACAGTGGGTTGCAATAAGAATGAGAGTTCAGAAAGCAGTTCACAGGTTGAAACGACAGGTGTTATTGCTACTTCACAAGCAGAAAGCAAACCTGAAAACATCGAATACAACGGTACATTTAACGAAGAGGTATTCAATCAGATTATACAAAACATTAAAATCGGGGATAAAACTATTTCATTCCCTTGCACGCTTGAGGATTTTGGGGAGGGATTTGAATCTGGAGGAGTTCCATATTTTGATGATGAAAATGAGCTGTTCAGTGCTGCTTTGTTATATAAAGATAGCATTATAAGTTTTTTTACCGTTTCGTGCACAGAGGATGATAAAGATATAAAAGATAATGAAATTGTAGGAATAAGGTTGGATTATGATGATTATAAAAAGCAGGATGCAATTAATACTATATCTGTCGGAGGAGTAACATTTTTGGATACAAAGGAAAAGGTGTTAAACCAATTTGGAGAACCATCAGTACATAAACAACACTCAGGTAGTAATGAAAGTTATGTTTATTATAAAATCTCTGACGATGAAATGATTCGTTTCGACTTTGATGAAAATAATAAGGTGAATTTAATAAATATTACTAAGGAGGAAAA
>CAZSZG010000104.1:0-3706 GCA_964610805.1 uncultured Oscillospiraceae bacterium | reverse complement strand
AAATGAACAAGATACCATACAAGATTTATTTATCGGAGGACGAGATGCCAAAGAAGTGGCATAATATTAGGGCAGAGATGAAAGAGGTACCTGAGCCATTTGTTAGCCCTGTGACGGGAAAGGCTTGTGGGGCTGAAGATTTAGCACCTGTATTTTGCAAGGATTTGATTGAACAGGAGTTAAATGTTACAGATAAGTACATTGATATACCACAGGAGATTCAGGACTTTTATAAGATGTTTCGACCATCACCGTTGATTAGGGCATACAACTTAGAAAAAGCGTTGGGAACGCCTGCTAAAATATACTATAAATTTGAGGGTACGAATACATCGGGTTCACATAAGCTTAATTCAGCGGCGGCACAGGTTTATTATGCAAAGAAACAGGGGTTGACACATCTTACAACGGAAACGGGTGCAGGGCAGTGGGGAACAGCTTTGGCGATGGCTTGTGCGTTTTATGATGTTGATTTGACTGTATATATGGTTAAGGTTTCGGCTGAACAAAAGCCTTATAGAAAAGGTGTAATTGAAACTTATGGTGGAAAGGTAATTCCATCTCCGTCTGACACGACAGAGGTTGGAAGAAAGATACTTGCTGAGAATCCTGGAACAGGTGGTTCACTTGGTTGTGCAATTTCTGAGGCGATGGAAGTTGCGATGAAAACTGAGAATTGTCGATATGTGTTGGGAAGTGTACTTAATCATGTGGTTTTACATCAGTCTATTATTGGAATGGAAACAAAAATAGCTTGTGATAAGTATGATATAAAACCTGATATAATTATTGGCTGTGCTGGTGGTGGTTCTAATTTGGGTGGTTTGATTTCACCGTTTATGGCTGATAAGATTAATGGCAAGAATGATATTCAGTTCATTGCTGTTGAGCCTGCGTCATGCCCATCACTTACTAGGGGTAAGTTTGCTCTTGATTTTGGTGATACTGGTCAGACAACTCCTCTTATGAAGATGTATACTTTGGGAAGTGGGTTTATGCCATCTCCAAACCATTCGGGTGGACTTCGTTTTCATGGTATGTCACCGATAGTTTCAAAGCTGTATCATGATGGTTATATGGAGGCTGTGGCTGTTGGGCAGACAGATGTGTTTGAGGCTGCTACTATGTTTGCTAAAACAGAGGGAACACTTCCTGCACCAGAGTCAGCACACGCTATTCGTGTAGCAGTTGATGAAGCGTTGAAATGCAAGGAAACTGGCGAGGAAAAGACAATAATATTCGGCTTGACAGGTACAGGATACTTTGATTTGGCTGCATATATGGCATATAATAATGGAACTATGACAGATAGTATTCCTACTGATGAGGACTTGCAAAAGGGCTTTGATTCATTGCCAAAGGTGAATTTCTAGATTAAAACTTTATTATATGGGGTGGATTATATCTGCCCCATAATGTATTAATGACAAATTGTGGGGTGTTGATATGACAAGACTTTTTAATAATATAAATATGCTAAAAGGCGTTGGAGAGAAGCGTTCTAAGTCGTTTGAAAGGCTTGGAATTACAACGCCTTATGAACTTTTGTATCATTTTCCCAGAAGTTATACGGACTATACAGAGGTTACAGCTGTTATTGATGCACCGATTAATGAATATTGCGTGCTAAAGGGTACGATAGTTAAAAAGTTGAATGAACAACGTATTCGCAGTGGTTTGAGCATTTTTAAGGCTGTTGCAACAGATGGCGAAAATGACTTTTTGGTCGTGTTTTTTAATAATTATTATGCCTTTAATGCGTTGAAGATTGATGAGGAATATTATTTCTATGGCAAGGTTATGGGCGATTTGCTTAAAAAGGAAATTACTTCTCCACATGTCATTTCAGGCGATTCAAAAGAGCTTTTTCAGCCTATTTATCCGTTGACGGAGGGGTTGACGGGGGCGATGATACAAACAAATATGAAAACTTGTTTGCAGATTATGGATAGTGAGCCGATTGAGGTTTTGCCAGAGGATATTATAGAAGAAAACAACCTTTGCAGTTTGACAGAGGCTGTAAGTAATATACATTTTCCACAGGATAAAGAAATGCTTGATATAGCTAGAAAAAGGCTTGCGTTTGATGAATTGCTGAAGTTACAACTTGGTATGCTTATGCTAAAGGGCAGAAATAAGCAGAAAACAGCCTATGTGATGAACGGTGATACTAATATAGATAAGCTGTATCAGACGATACCTTTTGAGCTTACTAATGCACAAAAACGTGCTATAACGGAGATAAATGCTGATTTGTGTCTTGATGTTCCAATGAATAGGCTTTTACAGGGTGATGTTGGTAGTGGAAAGACGGCCGTGGCTGCTGCTGCTTGCTATTTTGCGTATCAGAATGGCTGTCAAAGTGCGTTGATGGCTCCAACGGAAATCCTTGCTACACAGCATTATAAGACACTTAGCGAGTTTTTAGAGCCACTTGGAGTACAGGTTTGCTTGCTTACGGGTTCGCTTACTGCAAAACAGAAAACTGCTGTTAAGGAGCAAATTCAAAGTGGGGAAATAGGCGTTGTTGTGGGTACTCATGCCATAATTCAGAAAAGCACAGTGTTTAAAAAGCTTGGACTTGTTATTACAGATGAACAACACCGTTTTGGAGTTGCTCAACGTGCGGCACTTGCTGAAAAGGGTGGTAGCCCTCATAAGCTTGTTATGTCTGCAACGCCGATTCCACGAACGCTTGCGTTGATTATTTATGGCGATTTGGATATATCAATACTGAATGAGTTGCCAAAGGGTAGGGTGAAAATTGAAACTTTTGCAGTAACGGGTAAGCTTAGAACAAGGGCGTATAATTTCATTAGAGAAAGGCTTGATGAGCAAAAACAAGCGTATATTGTCTGCCCAATGATTGAAGAAAATGATAATGATTTGATTGCAGTTAAGTCCTATGCACAGAAATTGCAAGATGGTGAGTTTCGTGACTACAAGGTAGGCTTGCTACATGGTAGAATGAATTCAGCCGATAAAGAAAGCGTTATGAATGATTTTCGTAATGGTGATGTGGATTTGCTTGTTAGCACAACGGTTATTGAGGTTGGGGTTGATGTGCCAAATGCTGTTATTATGATGATTGAAAATTCGGAGCGATTTGGACTTTCACAACTTCATCAGCTTCGTGGGCGTGTTGGTAGGGGCAAGGCTCAAAGCTATTGTATTCTTGTGACGGATCATGTTAATGACGAGGTTAGGCATAGGTTGAAAATTATGAGTAGTACGAGTGATGGCTTTAAAATATCAGAGGAGGATTTGAAGTTGAGAGGTCCTGGTGACTTTTTTGGCGAGAAACAACATGGCTTGCCACAGCTTAAAATTGCTGATATTGCTGGTGATATGGAGCTTATGAAAACTACACAGATGGTTGCTAGACGGATTATTGACGAAGATTCGGAGCTGTTGCTGTCGAAAAACAGTGGTCTTAGAATAGAGGTAATAAGGCTTTTTGGAAAGAGTGGGGAGAATAGCTTGAATTAGTTTACTTGTGAAAACCATTAAAATAAATTGGAATATTGTTGATTGATTGTACATTGTGCATAAGATCTTGTTTTTTTAAAAAAACCTATTGACTTTTATATAGTTGTGTGATAAAATAAATAAGTCGCTAAAGGACGTATACAAAAAGTTCTTAGCCAATGATGGGAGCATAGCTCAGCTGGGAGAGCATCTGCCTTACAAGCAGAGGGTCACAGGT
>CAZSZG010000103.1:0-3728 GCA_964610805.1 uncultured Oscillospiraceae bacterium | reverse complement strand
GAGCAGTGGTCTCCAAAACCACGTGCCGAGGGTTCGATTCCTTCTGCCCCTGCCATTAAGTTTCGTCAAAACCGATATTACGTTAAAACCTACATATTTGTGTAGGTTTTTAACGTTTTTGAGCAAAATTTTTAGTCAAAGACTATAAACCCTTGATTATACCATACATGGTAAAGTCAAGGGTTTATTTTAACAAGTTATTTTTATATACACAAAGCTTTTATCGGATTCCAGTTTGAGTCAACGTATTTTCGTAAGTTATTAGCAGATTATAGCAAGCACGATAATAAAAAACCTAAGTATTCTATCAAGCGATAAAAAACTTTACATTTACAAATAATAGTTTAAAAATAATGGAATATATGATATAATTAATATTGTTGAATTGGAAGTGAGGTTTAGGAGAAATGCAGATTAACCGATTATTTAAAATGGTATACATATTGCTAGAAAATCAAACAGTTACTGCTTCAGAGCTTGCAGAAAGGTTTGAGGTTTCAGTAAGGACGGTATATCGTGATGTTGAAACGCTTTCGCAGTCTGGGATTCCTGTATATATGAGGAAAGGAAAAGGTGGTGGAATTTCACTTTTACCTAACTTCATCTTTAATAAAGCAGTCCTTACTGAAGTGGAAAAGTCTGACATATTGTCATCAATGAAAGCAGTGAGTGCCGTCAATCTTTCAAAGGGCAATTCTGCCTTTAATAAGCTTAGTTGTATGTTAGGCAAGCAAAATTCCGATTGGATTGAGGTCGATTTTTCGTCATGGGGATATTTTGAGAATGATGCCGACTATTTTGAAAAAATAAAAACTGCTATAATTGAAAAGTTAGTTATAAATTTTATTTATGCAAGTGGAAAGGCAGAAAAACTCAATCGTGAGGTCATGCCTTTAAAGCTTGTTTTCAAGGGGACAGCGTGGTATCTTTATGGCTTTTGCAAAGTTCGTGAGGATTACCGATTTTTCAAGTTAAGAAGAATAAACAGCCTTTCTGTAACCGATGAACACTTTGATTTAACCGTATCTGAAAAGATTATTACTGGACAAAAGATTGATACAGGCTCGTATATAAAGGCTGAACTTGAAATATCTGAAAAAATGGCATTCCGTGTTTATGATGAAATCAGTAGCTATAAAACCGATGAAAACGGTGATTTTCTTTGTGAATTATATTTGCCAGATATAAATTCAATTTGCAACTATGCAATTTCCTTTGGTGAACATTGTACAATTATTTCCCCCAAAAAAGCTGTTGAGGAAATGAAACGCAGACTTGAGGAAATGAAAAATAATTATTTGTAATATGACACGCTGTTGTCATGTTAAAAGAGATATAATGTGATTACTAAATTAGAAAGAGGTAATTATTATGAACTATGAAATTGTTAATCTTGAGGAGAAAATCATTGTAGGAGTTACGGCTATGACAGGCAATAATGACCCTGATTGCACGAAAATTATCGGAGGCTTGTGGGAAGAATTTATGTGCAAGGGGATATGCACTTCATTAAGAAATATCGCAAATGAGTATTGTTTCGGTCTTTATTCCAATTATAATTTTGAAGAAATGACGTATGCTGTAACTGTTGGTGCAGAGGTTTCCGAAAACGCTAATCCTGAGCTTTCGGCAAAGACAATTCCAGCTGGCAAGTATGCAATGTTTAATGTTAAAGGCGATGTTGTAATTGATGTAGCAAATGCATGGGAGAAAATTTGGGCAATGCCACTAGAAAGAACATATGTCGCTGATTTTGAGGAATATTTAAGCAATGAAAATGGTGTTGCAGATGTGAATATTTATGTTGCGTTAAAATAAAAAGTGGTGAAGTTGATTGAATATATTCATACTTGATAAAGATATGATAAATAATATAAAGCCCCATATCAACAAAAGTTTGATATGGGGCTTTACATGGGAAATATCGCAGTTTACTTATGGGAAAAGTTGTGGTATAATTAATAATACAATAAAAAATAAATTTCAAGAATTAATAAAAGATTATAATTAATTCCGTTCACAGCATAGCATATAGTAGTAAACACATATAGGAGTAGTAAATATGATTAAACTTACTAATAGAGTGGCTTTTTTACAAGTATTAAGTATAATTTTTATTTTATTTATTTCAAGTGCTTGTTCAACTCATAATACTGATACTAATAAAGCGAATGAAACTATTTCGTTCCACGTTTTGTTTGAAAACAATCCTATTGACAAAGCCTTTGAGGCTGAAATGTTGGATTTTAACGGGAGTACTTTGCAAGAGGTTTCATCTGTCAGAAAACTTAAAATTCTTTGGGAAAAAGAAGTTCATAATTCTTATGACATTTTAATAGAACTTTTGGATGATGAAGATAAAATAGCACTCGAAACTTCACAAAAAGCTTGGGAAGAATATATGGAAAATATTGAAACACTAAATAATCACATTTATTATTTGCCTGAAAGTAAATATACAATAGTTGATTATAATTCTGAATATATGTTTGATTTAGCTGAGAATACTAAAAACCGTGCTTTTGAGCTTATGGGATGGGTTTATGCTTTTACAGGTGAAGTGGGATTTGTTTTTGAGAAGTGGTAAATTTAGTAGTTTAATCAATTTTAACTGGGTGGGTTCGCAGAGATGACGAGTGGGAATCATGATTTACAAGCTGAATTAATAACGAAAATTCCACAAAAAAGCAGTCAAGCAACCCTTGATTGCTTTTTTCATGCCCATAGAAGAAAACTATATCCTTATGATAACATGGCGAAGATTTGAACGTTGGACAGAAATTTCCATCTTTACAAATGTCAAATTAAATGGTATAATTCTCTTATATTGATAGATAATTTGAAATTGGTGGTGCAGTTATGAATATTCCTGATGAAGTAATAAAAAAGGGTAGTATTACCATATATGATGATTCCGATACAAAGATAATTAAAGAGATTGATGAATACAACAAGTGTATGTTAGATTGCAGGATAAAAATGAACCATATGGATGAAACTAAATTTGGCTACAATGTACTCAATCCACTTATAATATTTGTGTTGTGTTTAGGAGGACTTATTAAAGGTTTTAGCCATCCAGTTTTGGCTATAGTTTTATTAGTTGTGTATCCTATAATATTCATTAATTTTGCATTAATCAAGAAAGATTTTGTTGTAAGTACAATTGCAACAGCTTTATTTCTGATACTTGATTGGAAGTTTTTAATTCTTCTGATTGCAGATATAGTGTTGCTTTGGATGTATAGCAACATGAACAATCAAATAAAGAACCAACCAACCTATCCTGTTTTTAACGATATTCAAGTTAGTTACAAACGAGGCAGACGTCCAAATGATGAGAATTCAGACAGTTAATTTAATTGCCATACTGACTAATTTATGAGTATGCTAATAATTCTTGTTTAATGTTGTAAAATTATATATAATAAGTGTAGAAATAGAAACTTTTTTAACAAAGAGTTAAAAATTTTGGCTATGTATTAAAGATGTAGTTTGTAGTATAATGAAGTAAAAAAAGAATGGTGATAAAAATGGCGACAATTGAAGTAAGATGTTCAAAATGTGGAAGTATAAAAGCAATAAAGCATGGTCGAACACCAACTGATAAACAAAGGTATCAATGTAAAGGCTGTAAAAACAGCTTTATACTTGATTATACTCTTGAGTTCGGCTTGTGTGTTGATTTATGGAAAGCACATCTTTAGAACACAACCATTGTTTGATAT
>CAZSZG010000102.1:2450-3976 GCA_964610805.1 uncultured Oscillospiraceae bacterium | reverse complement strand
GGTTATTTTCCCAAATAAGAGTGAATGTAATGTCTATTTTAAAAGAGCATGAAATTCAATAAGCAAAATAAATGCAGAATATATTTTATTACAAGGAAAACTGTATGAAGTGAAGTTTAATGTTGTGATACATGCATCCCTTGTGGCACTTGATTAAAGGTAATATTTTTTGAATATTCTCTGTCATAACTGCCGTTAAACTCATTCCAAGTCAACTATATAAAGATATCCTTGATGCTCTTCATACGCAGGATTTTTATCATCATAATAGCTTAACGCAAACACTTGCTTGTCAGAGTTGTATATAATTTTATAAATATAACGTGGTAGTGTATAGCTTTCTAAAACTTTCTTATTATCTAAGGAGTAAATTAACATCTGCCTGTCACTATTCCCGCTGGTTTCGCCATAAACTGCAACCTTAGTTCCGTCAGGTGACAAATCACCAGTATTCATATGCCACTGATTTGGAAGATCTATTTCTGTAAAGGTATAGTCTTCTAAATTCAATTTACTGAATCCATATTATAGCTGAATTCTTTTTTGAATTGCAGATAATCACTATTCTCTAGCAAACTCATATTATATATCCGTATAGCTAGTGTAAAGTGTAGAATAGATTTTTGAAATGCGGTAATGAATTATGTACCAGTTATCAACAATTTTCTTTGATTCTGCTAAGCCAAGTCTTGTTGTATCTTTGACCAATTTAATTGCTTCAATCTTGCGATTTTCATTGAGAAGAAAACTAACTTGCGAAACCTCATCATATGTAAGAAATCGCCCTAGAGTTATGTCATTTTCTAATTCCTGTATATTTTGTAATGCTGTTTCCTTTGCCTTTAGCAACATTTCACAGATCTTATTTGCTTTATGTACATAGTTTTGCCCCTCTTCTGACGCTAAAACTACATAGCTCTTACTCCTACGATATATATAGCTACAATATTGCTTATTCCCAATAGTGTATTCGATACCGATTTTATTTGTAGTTTTTCTTTTTTTAAGTTTCCTGCCCAGTGTAACCTTTGCATTTGTTAAAAGTGATGCGTCAATAACCTGTATTTTAAAAGGATTCGATGCCCAAACAGTTGCAATTTGTCCAACTTTAGTGTCTATCATCAAGTAAGAATCCCCATCTGAACACCACCAGTCGACAGAAAATCCTGTTTTTTGTATCTTTGTTGCTGTTTTCTCCATAATATTCGCAGATAAATAAATCCATACCATTATATAAATAGCCACAGCTATAATAACAGCGAAAAGAAAATATCCACTAAACCTTAGTGAGCAATATACAAAAATAGTAAGAACTATAACGCTAATTATAATGCGACCAAAATAAAATAAGCTGTGTTTTTTAAACTCTGTTTTTATTCCGTCAATCATAACCCTCTCCTATAAGCTTATTTTTTCGTGATTTACAACATCAATTCCCGTTACGCTAGATTTCCTCCTTAATGCTATTTAATTACTAAGTTATCAATCAACTCTTGAATATCAGACATAACCTCTGCGTCCTCAAC
>CAZSZG010000102.1:0-2350 GCA_964610805.1 uncultured Oscillospiraceae bacterium | reverse complement strand
GCTGCTGCATATCTAATATGTACTGCTTCTTTATTCTCCCCAGTAGCTGATGCAACCCACTTAGGATCAAATTTTATTGAGAAGTATTCATTTTCAATCTCCTGTGGTGTGGTCGGAAAGTAGTAATCATCCGTATACTCAAAGGATTGTAACAAATCATTAAGCAAAGGTGTAAGCTTTTTGCTGTGTTTGTCCTGAAAAGAGACTCCTACAACTATGTTCATGTACTGTGAATTTAAAATATAATAGTCTAAATTATGAGTACCAGTTTTATCTTCTTGAACAAGATTAATAACATAAGCATCTAAGCTTGCGTTTTCATAAGGTTTACAGGATACGCTGGTATAACTTTTATCCGAACGGAAAGCATCAGCCATCTCTTCACTATAAGCCTTAACAGTCATATTAGAACTAGATAATTCCAGAACATGAATACCGTTATTCTTGTTCTTATACTTAAACCATATCCCATCACTGTTTTTCCCAGTTTTCTCAAATCTCTCGAATTTATCGCTAAGCGAAAATTTAAAAGATTTGGTTGTATATTCATTCACCTTACCATTTGTTTTACCACAACCGACTAAAGAAAAAGTTATGGCAATTACTAATAACATAGCTAGTCTTTTCATTATATATCCCCATTTCTTAATTGTAAATAATAAGTTATGTTGCTAATTTATTTAAAAATATTATACCACAACTTTCAACAAATTACGATCACTCAAAAAAGCTGTCCCTGATTTTTGCTTTCATTTTTGTCAATGCTAACCAAGACATTGTGAGAATAAAGAAAATAAGTTTCTGGCATTAGGGCTGATGGGGGAGATGTTCTTGTGGTGCTTTTGCCAATAAAGAATTGATACAAAACAGTAATAATTAAAAAGAGGTGTATGGTGTATCCGTTTTAAATCTAATTTTCCAAACAGATAAGAAATAAATGGTGGCAAGGTAGCCATTGCTTTAGGCTTAAAAAATGAGTGATTGCACTTTTTATCACATCAACGAAATTTAGAATAATCACAATAATTGTAATGAAGAAATGATGATTTTTCGCTTGCTGGACAAGGAAAATTTTTTCTTTACTTGATTCGTGAAGCAAAATCAGGTGCAAACTGATGTTTGCAAACAAAACAACAATATTTTTGATGGCCAAATTTATCTTTTCCAAACTTATGAAAGTATTAATTATTGTTGCATCTTGGGCATTTAAATGATATAATTTTCTACATGAGGCACTGTCCTTAGTGTAGAATTATCTTCTGACAGAATGTACCATATTGCAGATGTTGTTAAAAATTGTAAGGATGATTTTTATGATAAATATAGTTGCTTAAAGCCAGATTATGAGAAGAGTTGGATTGAACAAAGATGGGAAGATTGTAAGTCTGCTCTGAAAACTGCAGGGGAGTGGTGCAAGGAGCATTGGGTAATGATAGTTACAGTTCTTGTTGTAATTGCTATTGCTATTGTTGCCGTTGTCACCTTTGGTGTTGCAATTATTGCTTCATGGTTTAATCAACCTGGTGGTAGAATACAATATAAATTTGATGATAAAGTAATTGATTTGCTTATCAATAGGAAAATTAAAATAATAGATTATCCCCAAATTACACTAAAAAGTTTAGCACATTTAGGGACAAGAAAAATATTAGAAAATTAAGTGAAAATCTAGATTAATTGAACAGAGGAAAGAGGAAATCCATGACTTTTTCAGAACTGAGAGAAAATTTGAAGAAATTAAAACTGAAGGATTCAGAATTTGAATGCAACTTATTTAGTAAAGATTATATAAATAAGTATCAACATTACAAAGAAATTGCATTATTTATTGAAAAAAACAATGATATGTGGGAAGTGTATCGTGTTGAACGTGGCAGTTCCAATTTAGAAGGATTGTTTTATACAGAAAATGATCTTTATGAATATATCTATTGTTTCTACAAACAGATTTCTGATCATAACCATTGGTTTTAGTGGTGAAAAATCACTTGATAACGGGAATAAAAAGAGGATATTTTATTATAGATAAAGTTTTCTTGCGATTTGGAAATGGGTATATCGCTGAAAGCTTTGAAAATTAGTGAGGGCTTTTATGTGATTAATCGAACTTGAAGAAACTTTATCCAAACTTAAACTATCTTATAGAAATTATAATTTAAAAGAAGAATATATTGAAGATGGGATTAGCATAACAGAAAGTGATGATTTTTGGCGTGTTTGTATATGTCATAACGATGACAAGATTATTCGTGGCATATTTTATAGCGAATCAACAGCCTATGACTTTCTGTTCTATTTAGTCATGAAAAATCATGTAAATATCAATAAACGATGGTGGTAAACCATGAAA
>CAZSZG010000101.1:0-4104 GCA_964610805.1 uncultured Oscillospiraceae bacterium | reverse complement strand
TTTTTTTATATAAAATTAAATTAATCTTGTGGCTCTTCATTCCAGCTATAAAGTGAGCGAAGTTGCTTACCAACGTCTTCAAGCTGATGCTCTTTTGCAAGATTTCTGCTTGCTTTGAAATGAACACGACCACTTTGATTTTCCTGTATCCAATTCTTAGCGAATGTTCCGTCTTGAATTTCAGTAAGAACCTTCTTCATTTCTTTCTTTGTTTCGTCAGTGATAATTCTCTTACCAATCTCATAATCACCGAATTCAGCAGTATCAGAAATTGAGTATCTCATTCTGCTAAAGCCACCCTGATAAATCAAGTCTACAATAAGCTTCATCTCATGAATACACTCAAAATAAGCGTTTTGTGGGTCATAGCCAGCCTCAACCAAAGTTTCAAATCCAGCCTTCATCAAAGCAGTAACACCACCGCAAAGAACAGCTTGCTCACCGAACAAGTCAGTTTCAGTTTCCTGTCTGAATGTTGTCATAAGCACGCCTGCTCTTGAACCGCCGATACCAGCAGCATAAGCAAGTGCTGTATCCAAAGCCTTACCGCTTGCGTCCTGATGAATAGCAACCAAGCAAGGAACACCCTTACCCGCAACATATTCAGAACGAACTGTGTGTCCAGGACCTTTTGGTGCAATCATAATTACATCAACATCAGCAGGTGGAGCGATACAGCCAAAGTGAATATTAAATCCATGTGCGAAAGCAAGAGTTTTGCCAGCAGTCAAGTTTGGCTCAATGCTTTCCTTATAAAGAGCAGCCTGTGTTTCGTCGTTTATCAGTATCATGATAATGTCAGCAGCCTTTGCAGCGTCAGCCGCAACCATAACCTTTAGACCAGCCTTTTCAGCTCTAGCCCATGATTTACTGCCGTCATACAAGCCAACGATAACGTTAACTCCACTTTCGTGCAAGTTCAATGCGTGTGCATGACCTTGACTTCCGTAACCGATAATAGCAACGGTTTTACCATCAAGATTACTAAGTTTACAGTCTTTTGAATAGTAGATTTTTGCCATTGTTTATTCCTCCATAAGTTTAATATATATACAGCACAATTCTTAATGTTGTATTACTATTTTTTGATTGAAATGGAATCCGAACCCTTTTGTAATGCAATAGTGCCAGTTCTAACCATTTCAATTATGCCATAGGGCTTAATAACCTCCTCAAAACGAGTGAGGTGAAAGTAGGTATCTGAAATTTCCAAAGTCATAGTTGTAAGGGATATATCAATAATTTTAGCATCCATAATATCCGTAATCGTCATAATTTCGGAACGCTTTTCAGGTGGTGCTGAAAGCTTTACAAGCATAAGCTCTCTTGCAATCAGCTCCTCATTATCAAGAGTCTTAACCTTTATAACTTCAATCAGCTTATTAAGCTGTTTTTCAAGCTGTTCAAGGGTATATTCGTTGCCATTTGCAACAATCGTTATACGAGAGATACTCGGGTCATCAGTCACACCAACGGCAAGGCTATCTATATTAAAGCCTCTTCTTGAAAAAAGACCAGAAATACGGGACAGAACGCCCGCATGATTCTCCACAAGAATACTAATTGTTCTTTTCATTTTTAATCTCCTAAAGTGTAGATTCTACTGGAGAAACCATACATTCAACAAGCAAAGGTTCTCCGTCATTTCTAACAAGTTTATCTATTGCCTCCTGTGCAGATTGCATATCTGTAACACGGAAAGCAGGAATATCATATGCCTGTGCAAGCTTAATAAAATCAGGGCTTCCCTCTAAGCTTACAGCGACTTGGTTATCTTTATAAAGCTTTGTCTGAAGTTCACGAACCATACCGAGCCTTTTATTTGACATAACCACAATTTTAATTGGGATATTGTGTTGCTTTATAGTAGCAAGTTCCATCATTGACATTTGAAACGCACCATCACCACAAACAGCGATAACAGGCGAGTTTTCGGAGGCAAGCTTTGCACCGATAGCACAAGGAACGGAATAACCCATAGTTCCCATACCACCACTTGTAAGGAATCTTCCTTTTTTAACCTTAAAGAAATTGGACGACCAAATTTGGTTTTGCCCAACATCAGCAACATAAATTGTATTCTCATCAGCAGAATCTGACAGCTTAGAAATAAATTCCTTAGGATTAATAAACCCCGTTTCAGCAGGTGTAAAGCTTGGAGTTTTCCTAAATGAGTTAAGATGTTCAATCCATTCGGTATGAGTTTGCTCCTCAACAATATCTAATAGCTGATTAAGAATGATTTTTGAATCCCCAACAAGAGGAATATCAACAGAAATATTTTTGCCAATCTCGGCAGGGTCTATATCAATGTGTATTATTTTTGTAGTTTTAGCAAGGAAAACAGGGGATCTAACAGCCCTATCGCCAACCCTTGCACCAATCAAAAGTATCAAATCGCAGTCAGTTACAGCCTTATTAGCAGCAGAAACGCCGTGCATACCGAGCATACCAAAGCAACGCTTATCATAGCCAGAAATAGCACCTTTTCCCATCATCGTTGTAACAACAGGAATATCTGTCCTTTCAGCAAAAGCATATAATTCCTCACAAGCATCACCAGCGATTACTCCACCACCAACGCAAATAAGTGGTTTTTTCGATTCAGCAATTGCATTTGCGACACGCTTTACTTGAAGTGAATTCCCCTTTGATGATGGCTTATAAGCACGCATACTAACTGTTTCAGGGTATGAATACTCAATTTCAGCCTCTTGAATATCAATCGGAACATCGACTAAAACAGGACCTTTTCTGCCTGTACCAGCGAGATAGAAAGCTTTTTTGAATGTATCGGGAAGTGACTGCACATCTTTAACTAAAAAGCTATGCTTAACGAAAGGTTCAGCAGCACCGATTACATCAGCCTCCTGAAAAACATCACGTCCAATTTGGTCGCTAGAAACCTGTCCTGTTATGATAACCATCGGCACAGAGTCGGCATATGCCGTAGCAATAGCAGTGATAAGGTTTGTAGCACCAGGTCCAGAAGTAGCGATACATACAGCAGGTTTATTGGTAATCCTTGCATATCCACTAGCCTCATGCCCAGCGTGTTGTTCGTGCCTTACCAAAATATGCCTTACACTACTTTTTGAGAGAAAGTCATAGAATGGACAGACAGCAGCACCAGGATATCCAAAGACGACCTTGATACCCTCTTGTTCAAGATATTTCACCATAGCTTCAGCCGCTTTCATTCCACGAACACCTCTTTCCTTATGAGCAACAATATAAATTTACATAACACTATTATAACATAATGAGCAAAAAAGTCAAGCACAGCAATCATACTAAACAGTTATACACATATAACTAATATTGATGATTAAGCCATTAAGCATAACCTTGAGATAGGGTTTCAGTCGGAAATATATAAAGCCCCTAAGAAAATAAATCCTCAGAAGCTTTATCTTTGTAATTTTTTGTCGAATTATGTACCAATAATTAATTCTGCATTGAAGAACCAGATTCAGCTATGGTGTTCAAATCATTTTGAATTAAGACCATATTAACAATTCCAAGCCCAACAAGTGTTAGAATTAGAAACATTATTGAACGATCCTCTGCTTGTAGACCTGCATTTTGCATAGCGGTTTGCATTCTTTTTCCCATGTTGAAGTACCAGTAAATAGAATAAATACCGCAAGTGAACAAACATAAAAGAACAAAAGTAGCACCAGTTGCTCCGTTCGGGTCATTTGCTGCTTTCTTTGAGTCATCATTCATAACTACCATCCAATAAATCCCGTAGATTCCACAAGTTATAATAGATAAAACAATACAAGTGACAATATTTCTGCTTGTCATTATGGATTACCCCCTAAATAATTTATATACTAATTTTAACACAAAGGATGTAGAAAAGTCAATACCTATAGGGGAATTTTTCAAAAAAAACAGCCTATAAATCCAAGTGAATATAAAGATTGCTAGAAATATTGACATAATAAGGCTTAACTTACTTTTTATTCTTGAGTTTGGCGTATCACCATATAAAACTAACAATATCAATGGAGGTAAAAGTATAAATAAAGGATGATAGTAGAAAGCAGATTTAAAGTCAAGTTTGAACAACGATAAATAAGCCCTTGTCATGCCACA
>CAZSZG010000100.1:0-4135 GCA_964610805.1 uncultured Oscillospiraceae bacterium | reverse complement strand
CGTTGGCTTTTTCCGCTTGCACGAAATTCAGTTACAATTACTGCCCACTTTTCTGCTCCGTTCATTTTACATCAACCCCTAAATGATTTTCTTCTATTTTATCATTTGGGCGGTTGTTGTAAAAGTGGGGTGGGGTTGACGGTCGCTTTATTACTATAATAAGCGTTACATTTTTATTTCTTCAAGTAAAATTGTCAAGGGTTATTAACAAAATTAACATTTGCACATAACCTCCGAAGCTATAATATCAATTATTTCTTATGATTTCCCGTAGGTGCAATAGCTATCTCTCCTGATTTTTGCAAAGCAATTTTTGCAGCGACAGGACCAATTATAGAATAGATAAATGTTGAGCAAAGGATTACCACTCGAATTTGTTCAGCATAATCTGGTACAATACTTCCTGCTGCCACTATCAACCCAAGAGCAACTCCTGCTTGAGGCATCAATGTTGGGCCGAGATATTTGCAGATTTTATCCTCTTGTTTTGTAAGTTTTCCACCTACCCATGCACCAACAATTTTTCCTGCAATTCTTACAATTACATAAGTAAGTCCTATAACACCAATCCCAGCAAGTGCAGAAATCTTGAAGCCTGCTCCTGAAATTACAAAGAATATCATAAATATAGGTGGTGTAAATCCATCAGTCGCCTTTAAAACTTTATCTATATCCGAATGAATATTCACAAGGACTGCTCCCAATGTCATGCAAGCAAGTAAAGGAGATCCATGCAACTGTTCGGCAAGCCAGTATGCAAGCATTATAAATGCAATTGTTATGCACAGAACATTCGATGGCTTCTTAAACCAACGAAAGATTATTTTCATTAATACGCTAAGTATTGCTCCGATTACAAAAGATATAAGAACTTCAAGAATAGGATTTAATATTGATAAGAAAACATTTATATCTTCTTGGGAATTCATCATCTTTACAATTGTAGCGGCAAAACCAAAGCCTATGAGTGCGACCGCATCGTCAATAGCGACAACACTCATAAGCATTGATGTCAGAGAGCCTTTTGCCTTATATTGATTTATTACCATAATTGTCTGGGCAGGGGCAGTAGCTGCTGCAATTGCTCCTAAAAGAATAGATAATCTTGCATCAAATCCAAAAGCAATTAATGCCACCGTGACTAAAATTATAGCCCCAAATGATTCACAAATAGCAATTACTATTGGTGCAGTTCCTACTTTTTTGAAATAGTCAAGATTAAATTCACTTCCGATTGAAAAGGCTATAAAACCAAGTGCGGCATCTGAAATAACAGCAAAACCGTCAACCATTGACGCAGGTATAAGGTTTAAGAATGACGGGCCTAAAATCAACCCTGCAATAAGATAACCAGTAACATTGGGAAGCTTAACGAATTTTGCAAGCCTTCCAAATAAGATTGCTGAAAGAAGAATGAGTGCTGTTTCAAAAATTATCTTGATATCCAATTATACTATCCCCTTTGTAAAATCGACAGGTACGCTGAAAATTACCCCAATATTTTTCTGAGAAAGATCGCCTGTGACAGATTCGATTGCTTTTACAGCTGTTTCAAGTTGCGTCTCCCTAATTACAGTGAAAATTAAGTTGTTTTTTTCTCTTTCAGGATTAAGGAATGATCTCAATGAGCTTAAAAAAGAAATTTCGTTTTCATCATGATTATTACTTAGAATTCTTGCCATACCCATGCTATCAATAACTGTTGCTCCTTTAATTCCGTTCGTCGCTAATTCTTTTAAAACATCATCAAGCTTTTCCGTTTCATTTAAAATAAAAAACAGTAGTTTCATATGCATTACTCCTTTGTTATCATTTATTTTATTGTAACATGTTTATAGCCGATTTGCAATTTCAAATCAGCTATTTTTGATAGATAAATTAATTAACTTGTCAAAGTTTAGCTCCTTAGCAGGTTCTGATTCTGACTTAAAATACATTGGTCCACAAAATGCAAATTCAGTTTTTATTCTCCACATTCATCATGGTGCTGATGTTCATGGCAAACAGAGCCAGTAGATTTCAATTCACCTTTAAGATAAGTGTTAACAACATCTTCAGCAACTCCTGACGCACCTGTGATAACCTCAATATCCTTTTCATTAAATATCTCAACTGCCCCTTGTCCCATTCCACCAGAGATAATAACCTTTACTCCCCTATCAGCAAGGAAAACTGGAAGAAAACCTGGTCGGTGTCCTGGATTAACTACAAATTCACTTCCTGTTATTTTCCCGTTTTCAGTATCAAAAATGTTAAAGCCTTCACAGTGTCCAAAATGTTCAGTTACCATTTTCCCTTCACTCGCTGTTGCTATTTTCATTTTCATTCTCCTTTTCCGAATAATTTAGATTGTTATTTCTCCGAAGCAATCATTTTTTCAAAATTATCTGCAATACTATCAAGCCAGTCCCCTTCAAAAAGCTCAATTACGCCCTTATCACATGCTGCTGCAATTTTAGGATTTATAGGCATCTTGGCGATATTTGTAATATTATTATCTTTGGCTATCTTCTCAATATGACTTTCTCCAAATATACTTATTTCTTTTTCACAGTCAGGACATTTGAAGTAACTCATATTTTCTACAAGCCCCAATATTGGAATATTCATCATATGAGCCATTTTCATAGCCTTTTCTACAATCATAGAAACTAGCTCCTGTGGTGATGTAACAATAATAATTCCATCAACAGGAATTGACTGAAACACCGTAAGTGAAACATCACCAGTTCCTGGAGGCATATCAATAAACATATAGTCTACATCACCCCAAAGCACGTCCGTCCAGAACTGCTTTACAGTTCCCGCAATTACAGGACCTCTCCATACAACAGGGTCTGTGTCATTTTCAAGCAAAAGATTTACAGACATAATCCCTATATCAGTTTTGCTTTTTACTGGGAGCAATCCAGTTTCATTGCCTTGTGCCCTTTCCTTTATACCAAAAGCTCTTGGAATTGATGGCCCAGTTACGTCAGCATCAAGAACAGCAGTTTTATAGCCTTTTCTGTTCATTAGAACCGCCAACATTGAAGTAACCATAGACTTGCCAACACCACCTTTACCACTGACAATACCTATTACTTTTTTAATTGAGTTAAATTCATGTGTTTTTTCAATCAAGCTTTCCTTATTATTACTACATCCTTCGCATGATTCCTTTGAACATCCCTCTGAACAAGATTTTTGACTATCTGACATTTCCATTTCTCCTAACTATTTTATAAACTTTTAGAAAAATTGATATTACCTTCATTGTCAAGCATTGATTCATCTGCATAAACATATTCAACTTTCCCAATAAACATTTCGTGAGAGCCTGTTACAATCGAATCCACAACTGTATATTCAATAATCGCAGGGTAATCAGTAATAATCTGTGCATTTTTTTAGGTAAACCATACTCTGAAAGGAGCTTTCCTTTACTTGTTCTGTTTTCAGTTGGAATACTGACTTTCAAGTATATCACCACACAGTTATGGTCTTATGCCCGTTATTATATCACTTTTTTTAGTTTTTGTCAATAAAATCATCATCTGTATTTAGTGATATAGTCACTGACGCAAAGCCTAAATTCATATAAAATGAAACTATAAAATAATAATTTGGAGGTCATATTATGAGTTCAGCAAATAATATCCAAAATGGTGCTAAATTAAAAGTAATAATTAATCGTTGCCCACAAAACCACCCTTGTCCTTCAGTAAAGGTATGCCCAGTAGGAGCACTTACTCAAAAAGGATATAATGCACCTAAGGTTGATTATGAAAAATGTATCCTTTGCGGTAAATGTTCAAATTATTGCCCTATGAAAGCTCTTGTTCTCGAATAAGATTACCCCCTTGAAATAGCCCTAAAAAACAAAATCTTAATTGAAAAAGACAGAAACTTATGGTATAATTAATTTACTGTTTTATGCTGTTTATTTCTTTTTTATAATATCTTCAAAAAAACAGCAATACCGTGTTCTTATATGTATGGAGGAATTGTTATGGGTATATTCAAATCATTTATTGAAAAGTTTACAAGGGGTTGCTTTTATGTTGTTGACGCACAAACATTCAGAACATATCTGGAAAAAGAAGTAGAGTTCTGCGTAAGTGAGGAATTAGTTTTCTGTACTGAATTAAATATT
>CAZSZG010000099.1:0-4280 GCA_964610805.1 uncultured Oscillospiraceae bacterium | reverse complement strand
TCGGAAAACATCACAGCGGGTGTTACCGAGGTGCGGGACTGGGTATTCCATATAATTGAAATCCGTTCGGCACTCAACCCCGTAATTGATCTAATCAATAACTATAACTGTGACACATCAACCTTTGATGTGGACGCTTTTGCATGGATTCCATTGACGATGGGCAGACCGAAAGCAGATGTGATGAATCAGATTCATGAGTTGATTTTGTGCTTATAAAAATGGGGTTACACCCATTATCATTGACTTGCTATTAGCCGAATTCAGAGGTATCATGTGACATCACTGAAGGTGATTCATAGCCTTATCTCGAAGGGAGGTGTTATAATATGGGCAGAAAAAGCCGACAAAAAAACAATGAAAATAGCGTTCAAGGCGAGCAATCGATTCTTTGGCGTGTCGCCGTTTATATCCGTCTTTCTAGAGAGGACGGCAACGAAGAAAGCGAAAGTGTTACTAACCAGAAAAAAATCCTAAAGGAATTTCTGGAGGACTATTTCGACGGGGAGTATGCAATTGTAGACTATTATGTCGACGATGGGCTCAGTGGCACGAATGATACCCGCGCCGACTTCATGCGTATGGTACAGGATATTGAGCAAGGAAAGGTAAGTTGTGTGGTTTGCAAAACGCTTTCTCGTGCTTTTCGTAACTACTCTGACCAAGGCTATTATTTGGAATATTATTTTCCACAGAAAAATGTGCGTTTTATTTCCACGGGTGACCCTAAAATTGATACACACCTAAACCCAGAGGTCATTACAGGGTTGGAAGTTCCAATTACAGGCTTAATGAACGACCGTTTTGCTGCAAAAACCTCTAGTGATATTCGTCGCACCTTTGATACAAAACGGCGAAACGGCGAATTTATTGGCGCATTCCCTCCTTATGGTTATTTGAAATCGCCAGATAATAAAAATAAATTAATTTTAGATGAAGATATTGTTCCTATCAAACGGGATATTCTACATTGGATTGTGAATGAAGGCATGAGCCTAAGCGGAACGGCTAAACGGTTGAATGAACTCGGCATTATCAATCCAACTGCATATAAACACAGCAAAGGCTGGAAGTATTGCAACCCTAAGTCAAAAGAGAACGATGGGCTTTGGACAGGAAGCACAGTCCGCAGAATGATACTCGACAAAGTAAACCTTGGTCATATGGTGCAGGGTAAACAGCGTGTGGTTAGCTATAAAATACAGGATAAGATAACAGTGCCAGAAAGTGAGTGGTTCGTAAAAGAAAATACCCACGAACCAACTTTTACGCAGGAGGAATACGACACACTCGCAAGGCTTTTAGAACGGGATACTCGATCGCCAAATGGAAAACGTGTTGTCCATATGTTCGCTGGATTTTTAAAATGCAAGGACTGCGGCAAGGCACTTCATCGTAAAACAGCAAAAGACAGGGTTTACTACGCTTGCAGAACATATACAGAAAAATCTAAAGACAAATGCACCAAGCATTCCATTCGATTGGATTTGTTAGAAAAGGCAGTTTTGGCTGCTATTCAAGCACAGATTGCACTCATTGATTCACTGTCGGAAATTGTGGATGAAATCAACCGCGCTCCTGTAATTGACACGCAGTCGAAGCGTATTGAAAAAATGCTGAAGGAAAAACAGCAGGATTTGGAGAAGCTACGCAGATTGTCGGATAGTCTATATATAGACTGGAAATCTGGCGACATCAACCACGAAGATTATCGCCGAATGAAAGCAAGGTTTGAGGAACAGATTTCCCAGACAGAAAACACTCTACTTAACCTTGCCGAAGAACAACGTCGCATGGGGCAAGGAGTTGATACGAGAAATCCAGTTTTTTCGGATTTTCTGAAACACAAGAACATTAGCAAGCTTGATCGAAGCTTGTTGGTGGAATTGGTGGATACAATTTATGTGCATGAGGAAAAGGAGATCACCATTCTATTTCGCTTCCAAGACGAACTGAAAAATATACTAGAATTTGTAGAAACCAATACAGGACAACAAAAAGCAAATTAGGCATTATATTTTTTTAACGCCGGTTGCGGATATATGCTCGTCGCTACAGGTCCAACTGGTCCTACTGGTGCTACTGGTGCTACTGGTGACACGGAAAAAACTATTTAAGCGCTACCAAAATAAGGTAGCGTACTCCAATAGGGAACACGGAACAAACCACTTAAGCTCTACCAAAATCTACTAATCATAACATAATTGATAAGCTTCCCCTAAACGTCTAAAGATACGCTACGCAAACAAAATTCAAAGTTTCATAACCACTAAAAAGCACCTGCGACATATGTAGTGACTCCATAAAGTTAGACATAAAAATCTAACAAATAGGGGGTCACTACAATATCAAAATGCTAAATGTGAACAAATTATAAATTAGTGAATTGAGTATTGAAATATAAGTAAGATATAGGATATAATATGTATTAGCAGAAATTCTCAAACAAAGTAGAACTTAATGCCATAGTGGCTACACAAGTTAAACGACAATCGGATTGGCATACCATTCACATTTACTGCAAGGTGAATCTTTAGATTGAAGAATCAATCACAAGCCATTTCATACCTCGTTTATCTATGATTCTGGCAAGGACAAGTTCCCAGATTTCTTTATTGCACCAACGTATATATCCTGTTTACTGCATGAAAAGGCCGTTATTTACATCATGTATGTTATTATGAAAGGGGGAATGCTTTTAATAGTTTTATAATTAGAAAAGTTTATATATTGTAATTGTCATGGGTAAAAATTTAATTATTAAGGAGGTTATATGAAAAAGAGATTATCATTACTGTTAATAACAGTAGCCATAGCAATTAGCACAGTGGGTTGCAATAAGAATGAGAATTCAGAAAGCAGTTCAAAGGCTGAAACGACAGCCTCAAGCACTACTGAACAATCAGCACAACTTGGTACATTTGATATTGAGGTTGTACGTAAGAATATTATTATCAAAGGAGAGCCGTTTGAAATTCCAGTGGCTTTAAAGGATTTGCCGGAGGGATGGACATATGATGTGTTTGATGAAAAAGATATATATTTGGACGAGGGTTTAAGTCTTGCCGATATGTATTATAACGGCGAAGAAATGTTTATTGCTGCTTTAGAAAATTATTACCCTGATAAAGAAAAAGAAAGCATTATTTTTAATTTGACAATTAAAACTGATGATTGTTCTATAGACGGTTTAATTCCTCTTGTAAATTCAAAACAGGATGTAGTTGAAAAATATGGTGAGCCTATTGAAAAAAGGGAACTTGAGTCACCTTTCGTAGAGGTATATTGTTATGGAATTGTTAAAAACCTTAACACTTTGGACGGCAGGATAAACAGTCCAAGTATTTTTGTATCATTTAAAGAAGATGGAACAATAAATTCAATCAGTATAACTTATGCTGATTTAAACAAAGAATATTAATTATAAAGAAGACCACCACAACCAAATATTTAGCACATTGCCCTAATAAAAAACGATTTGTACAGCACTCATCCTTACAACTAATTTTACAGACGTACTTATTGTAAGGCGGATGCTTGTCACTCGAAAATATTAAAAAAGGAGAAAGGTTATGCTATGAAAATAATACAAACAATTATTTCACTTGCCTTGGTTACAGTTTTCTTTGCTTCTTGTTCTTCGCATAAAGGTGACAATTTGTCCGATAATTCTGCAAATAAGGAGGTGTTTGATTTTATTGGAGAGGATGTTGAAATGCCAGATCAAAAGGTGCTTTTATTATTTTTAGATGTGAACTATTCCGAAGGTTTCTCCCAAAGTGGTGCCATAGTCGATCATAATGGAAACTTTCACGGTCTGCCATCAAATTTTGATTTAAAAGATGAAGATTGGTATTTAAGGTTGGAATCAGCTATTGATGACAACGAAAGTGTCCGAAAAATAGACCAAAATGATATGAATATTATTTTGGGTTTTTCAAATAGATTTAATCTTTACGCTTCATTATCATCAAAAGAATATCCATCAACTTATCGTGATTATGGAACAAATAATTTATATGGAATATACTTGGATACAGACAATACCCCCCAATATATCCTGTTGTGTAAATTCGGTGATGCTATCAGTTGCCTTAACAGTGATGAGGTTATAAATTTCATAAACTGGATGTCAGAAAAAGAATACTTTCATACCAGAAACTTTAAATATTAGATTCTATTTGATAAGCATATTTTTAATTTAAGTTCAAAGGTGACAAGTTATTATCATTAGGAGAAGCAGTTTCGGTATTAGACACAAAACTTGCACCCAAAAAGTC
>CAZSZG010000098.1:0-4322 GCA_964610805.1 uncultured Oscillospiraceae bacterium | reverse complement strand
TATAAATCATACTGTTTCGCAAGCTCTATCGACCTCTTATAGCCATTACGTTTCTTAAAATCCGACTGCAAATACTCTACACCAAACTTCTCTGAAACTTCATTACCGATTGCATTTATAATTTGTGAGTTTTTATGAGGACTAACAGTAAGCGTTGTTGTGAAATAATCTGCCCCTAACCTTTTAGCAAAAACAGCAGATTCATTAAGCCTAAGCCTGAAACATTTCTCACACCTTGCCCCTCCCTCTGGCTCGTCCTCCAACCCTTTTGCAACATTTAAAAAGTCATCTACGTTATATTCACCCTCAATAATTTTTACATTATTCTTCGTTTTCATTTCTGAAACAAGCCTTTTCTGCTCTTCAAGCCTATGATTATACTCATCAAACGGCATGATATTGGGATTATAAAAAAGTATAATAATATTGAAGTATTCGGACAAATATTCTAAAACATAGCTACTACAAGGTGCACAACAGCTATGCAAAAGTAACGTAGGCACGCTCTCTTTCCCAATTATTTCTTTAAGCTTTTTATCTAAAATCAACTGATAATTTATCTTTTCCATAATAAACAAAAGGAGTAAAGCCCACAAAAGCAAGCCTTACTCCAAATCTCCTTTACTCAACTAATTGAACTTTGCGAATCTAATGTGTTATAATATTCCATGATTGCCTCACCAATAGCTTTCCCAAGAGTATCTGTATTATCAACAATCCACTCTGCGTGTTCGTCAATATCATGAAACTCAACCTCAACAAGACAAGCAGCCATCTCCGTGTTTTGTATCTCATAAAGTTCAGTTTCCAGTACATCAATAAGCCCTCTGTCATCAGTAGGAGTCACTGCTGAAACCTTGTTATAAACATAACTCGCAAGATTTTGGCTATTCTTAATATCAGGATTATAAAAACACTCTGTACCCTCGCCCAAAGCATCACCTGCATTAGAATGTATAGAAACATACATACCTACGCCTAAATCATTGGCAAGCTCAACCTTTTCAACAAGCGTGACATCCTCGCTAGCCATATACACTTTAACGCCTCTTTCAACAAGATAAGCCTTAGCAACCTCTGCAACACGACGCATTTCCTCTGCCTCAGTAGTATCAACGCCCGTATATTCATTATCCCATTGATTTGAGGGGCTTAAATAAACTGCTCTGGAGTTATCCACCTTTGGTGCTAAATTTAGTGCATTTTCGCCCGAATTAACACCATTGTTTGCTTCTTCAGCATCGCCATCTTTGGAATTTTTTAACGCACCTGCTAAAAGTGAAATAGCTACAATCACCAAAATCAATGCAACTAAAGCCACTGCGACTCTATCATATCTCAATCTTGAAGCAACGGGTTTTTTTCTGTTACATTTAACATATGAAATTCCATTTTCATACATAACATTGGGCTCTTTTAATTTATGTTGCATTTTTTTCTCCTGTTTTCTGTTACACACTGTCAATTTAATGTTTATTCAAATGAATCAATTGCACCTAATACCAACTGTTTCAAAAGCTTCAAATCGTCCGAATCAATAGCTCCGTCCTTATCAATCTCGGCATTAATCGCTCCCTGTGCTGTAATATATTTCTCTATTTCTTCCTCTTGGATAATAGCATATTTAATAGCAGAAATATCAAAGCTATCAACATAACCATCGCAATTAACATCGCCCAAATCGGTACCGTCGCCTTTTCCGATTCCGTTTTCTCTGTTGTAGTTGTAACTGGGATTGGGATCTCTCCCATCCACCTCAGAAGTTTTTTCTTCTGCGTCCATCAATTCACCATAAACAACGCCACGTCCGTTCGTTCCGACAAACACCCTTCCGTAAACCCTCAAATCGCCAGTTATCGCATAGTTTATCGAACCATACTGATGCTCATCATCATTAACTCTAATCCATGTTTTAGCCATATCATCTGAACGATAAACACCGTTAACTCCGTCTATTTCGCAAACAGCATATATCGCAAGATAATCAGCACCAGCTTTAGCTTTACCGAAACCAACAACGTCAGATCTCTTTATACCATCAACCTTTGTGAAGTCTTCTCCACCATTAGTTGTATACCACATACCTGTGCTACTTCCTGGAATCCAAACATGTCCTTCTTCATCGGGTACAGCTTTAATTTTAGCTGTTTCAGGACCGTCTTCTATTTTCTCTTTAGCAGTAAATGTTAAACCACCGTCATTACTAACATAAAAAGTTGAATCTGCATAAGCGTAGAAAACATTAGGATTTACTCTATCAGAACATACATAAGCATTATTTGGCAAGGAATCTACAACATTCCAACCACCGTTAACATAGCTTACTACCCTGTAATTATTAGGAGCCCAAACAAAGCTTTCGCCATCAGCAGAAACAGCAACAACGCCACCCTCTGCGATTTCCTCATCATCAACAGGAGGAACTATATAGCTTAAATTAGGAGTAACAGCAGACCAAGTTTCGCCACCATCGCTAGAAGATGCCACTGAAAACTTTAACTCCTCATACTGCTCTTTATCAATTGCTCCAACCCTTACCATGTAGTTCGGATTAAGCTCTGCATAATCCATGCCTGTTGTATTAGTAAATGCTGGACCTATCATCATGCAATCTGGACCAACTGTAATATCTTTATGCACAAATCCACAAATATCACCTAAACCACTAATCAACTCCACACCGTCAACTGGTGGACACATCAAGCTTAAAACAGCAGTTTCCTCAATCCCCATCCCTTTTACACGAAGATTAATATACTCACCCTTATCCCAATCAGTAAGGTTATCACAACCAAGTATTGTTGCACCTGTTCCATACATCATTTCATCTGAATCAAAAGGATTTATCTCTAAATCTCCCATCATCCAACCGATTTTAGGTGTTGGATTTTCAGCATCAGTTCCAGTAATCAAGCCCCCCTCTGTTGAGTTCAGCTCACCACCCCATGAAAGCCAAGGAGCATCTGATATATCCATTGTATATTTAAGATTTCTTGTAGGCCATGAGCCGTCCCATTTCCAAATGGAATCCCATGTTTCTCCACCGTCTGTCGAACGGAAAAGATAGTTATCAGGCCACCATGACTGCAAAGATGCTGTAACGATAACATCAGGGTTATTAGCATCAACAGCAATACCCCCAAAGCCATAATATAGCTCATATTGAGGGTTACCGTCCCAATCCACACCTGATGGAGGAGTAATTTCTGCCCACTCACCAGTATTTGTATTATACTTATAAATCGCACCGTCGTCCATCTGGTAAGGGCCACCCCTATCGCCATATGTTATATAAAGCATACCATTTGTCGCAATCACACCATGATGAGGGATACCTATATCAAGTGCCTCACTATTATGTTTTGTAAAAGTTTCAGCTGTCGGCTGTCCCTCTAAAGAAACCCATGTCTTGCCCCCGTCAGAGCTTTTATAAATTGGATTTTCCTTATCAGCAACGCCCACATAAATATTCTGTGTAGGCTGTCCGAATTCAGTTTTTGCTGAATCAAAAGTTACCCAAGTAAGTCCTAAATTATCAGCAGAATATTCAAATTCAGGATCTTCAACATAGTTTCCTACATTAGTAAAGCTTTCCACCCTGTTCCACGTTTCGCCATAGTCCACACTTTTCCACAATCCGTTTCCACTTCTTGCAGCAAAGTAAATGATATTATTACTATTTGGGTCAATGGCAAGTCTTTCTCCAGCTGAACGTCCAGGCATATTTCCGCCGAATTTGAACGGAAGCTCTGTACGCTCCCATGTGTCACCATAGTCATCAGAACGAAGAATATAGCCATTCATATTCGTCCAGCTATTTGTATATGTACCCGCTGCAACATAAACTCTATTTGTTTCAACAGGGTCTGTCGCAATGCTTTCTCCGCCCAGTAAGTTCCATTCGTCAGGCGAAACCCAATCAGTAAGAGGAATCCATCTCTGTGTTTCCTTATCTCTACGATAAACACCACCCATATCTGTACGGCAATAAACAAGTCCCTCTTCTGTTGGGTTATAGATAATGCCAGGAACAAAACCGCCACCACCACCTATATTTACATTTTGCCATGAATAGCTTTCGCTTTGAGTCAAGGCAGTTACTTCCAAGTTAGCGTGTTGTGCTATGCTACTTATTACTGTTGTGAGCATTATTACTGCTGATAGTGCGACACCTTTTACTAATTTTTTGAGTTTAATTTTATTCATTTCAACATCACCTTAATTATTATAATAGTACTAACAATTATAAATGAAAAACTCAAAAATGTAAAGGCTTTATACAAATTTTAAACATATCACATAATAAAAGCAGTGATTTTTAT
>CAZSZG010000097.1:0-4344 GCA_964610805.1 uncultured Oscillospiraceae bacterium | reverse complement strand
AAATTCGGGAGGGACTTCGTGAATCCCATAAACTCCAGTGGTATTCTGTGCAGTTAGAGCAGTTATCGCACTCATTGCATACATTTTATGGGCAGTTATCGTTTTAATATCAGCTTGAATTCCAGCACCACCACTACAATCCGAGCCAGCAATTGTTAATACTTTTCTCATTTAATTCACAACCTGCCTACATAGATTTATTAGTTCAATAGTTGCATTTGCGATATTTTTTTGTGCAAATATTGCAGAAACAACTGCGACACCGTCAATTCCTGAACCCTTTAGTTGTAACAAATTATTCTTGTTTATTCCACCAATTGCCACAACAGGAATGGATACAGCATTACAAACTTCACGCAAAGTTTCAAAGCTGACATCTGAGGCATCAAGTTTTGTTGAGGTGGAGAAAACTGCCCCTACACCAAGATAATCAGCACCTTTTTTTTCTGCAAGCACAGCGTCCTCAACCGTTTGAACAGATATACCGATAATTTTTTCATCGCCAAGAATTTCTCTTGCTTTATCGGCAGAAATATCGTTCTGTCCAAGATGAACACCATCTGCACCACTTGCGATAGCAACGTCGATATTGTCGTTGATTACAAAAGGAACACTAGCCTTGTTTGCAAGGAATTTTATTCCTTTTGCCAATTCAACAAACTCATCAAAATCCAAATCTTTTTCCCTCAATTGAAGAAAAGTAACGCCATTATTTACTGCCAGATCAACTTGACTTTCTAAAGAATCTCCATCAAGCCAAGTCCTGTCAGTAACGGCGTATAAAAGCATAGAGTTATTGTTTATTTTCATAATTCCTCCTATTTTTCAGAGCAAAATTCAACCTTTTTTCCCTCAAGAATCATATTCGTTGTACGCATTGCACACATTTTTCCACACATAGAACAGCTGTGCTTTTCGGCTGGAGGAGTGCTTTCAAAGTAAGCTCTTGCCTTTTCCTCATCAATCACATAGGAGAACATTTCTTCCCAGTCAATTCTGCGTCTTGCGTCACTCATTTTATTGTCAATATCTCTTGCGTGAGGAATTCCTTTAGCAATATCAGCAGCGTGTGCAGCGATTTTAGTCGCAATAATTCCCTCCTTAACATCGTTTATATCAGGCAATCTTAAATGTTCAGCAGGAGTAACATAGCAAAGGAAGTCTGCACCATTAGCAGCAGCAATTGCACCACCGATAGCAGAAGTAATATGGTCGTATCCAGGAGCAATATCAGTTACAAGAGGTCCTAAAACATAGAAAGGAGCATTATGGCAAAGTCTTTTTTGCAAAGTCATATTTGCTGCAATTTCGTTCATAGCCATATGACCAGGTCCCTCAACCATAACCTGAACATTCTTCTCCCATGCACGCTTTGTAAGGTCGCCAAGTTCGATAAGTTCACTTACTTGCCCAGCGTCAGTGCTGTCTTGAATACTTCCAGGACGCATCGCATCACCAAGACTTATAGTTACATCATAGTTATAGAGGATGTCCAAAACCTCGTCATAATATTCATAAAAAGGATTCTCATTCCCTGTCATTTCCATCCAAGCGAAAAGCAAAGAGCCTCCTCTTGAAACTATGTTAGTAAGTCGCTTTGTACGCTTAAAACATTCAATTGTACGCTTGTTAATTCCAGCATGAATAGTTACAAAATCAACGCCCTCTTTTGCATGAGCCTCGATAACTTTAAGGAAATCTTTAGCAGTAATATCCATTAAATCCTTTTCAAGATAGCCAATAGCGTCATACATAGGAACAGTTCCAATCATAGCAGGAGAGTATTCAATAAGTTTCTTTCTGAATGTATTAGTCTTGCCATAATTACTCAAATCCATAATAGCTTCAGCACCAAATTTAATGGACATTCTTACCTTTTCCATTTCTCTTTCATAGTCAACGCTATCGCCAGAAACACCAAGATTTACATTTATCTTAGTTTTCAACCCCTCACCAATTCCCTCAGGATTAAGTGATTTATGGTTGATATTAGCAGGGATAGCAACCCTACCACAAGCAACAAGTTCCATCAGCTTTTCTTCAGCCATATACTCCTTTTTAGCAACAGTCTGCATTTCCTTAGTGATAATTCCTTTTTTAGCAGCTTCCATTTGTGTTTTGTAATTCATTATAACCTCTCCAATAAAAAATAATATGGGACGCACTGTAAGGTGCATCCCATCAATAACATATAATGATGTTCCCTACGTTGGCATTATCCAAATCAGGTCAACGGTCGAAGTTGATTACTTCCTCTCAGCCTGCACACAGGCTCCCTATTAATAATTTTAGCACAATTTGTATTCATTGTCAAGGATACAAGCTTTTATCTTTGACATAAAATAGGTCACCTATTTTGGTGCTTTATTATAAAAAACGAAAAATTTATGTTGGGAAATAAAATTTGTAGGAAAAGATACTTGTATTTATGAGATGAATGATGTATAATTATTAAATTGAAGGTTGATTATTAATTGACTTTTAAAATTTTATAATGTATTAGGGGGCTTTAAACAATGGCGTTTAAAAGTGACTATCTAAAAGGCGTGTACGACAGGGTTGTAGAAAGAAACAATGGAGAAGAAGAATTTCTTCAGGCAGTTCAAGAGGTTCTTGAGTGTCTTGAGCCAGTTTTGGAAAAAAGACAGGATCTTATTGATGCAGGCGTTATAGAAAGAATGGTTGAACCTGAGAGGTTTATCCAATTCAGAGTTTCATGGGTTGATGACAACGGCAAGGTACAGGTAAACAGAGGATATAGAGTGCAGTTCAACTCAGCTATTGGCCCTTATAAGGGTGGAATAAGATTTAATCCAACTGTTAATGCCTCAATTATTAAGTTCTTAGGATTTGAACAGACATTTAAAAATAGCTTAACAGGTTTGCCAATGGGTGGCGGTAAGGGTGGTTCTGACTTCGACCCTAGAGGTAGATCTGATAATGAAATAATGAGATTTTGCCAAAGTTTTATGACAGAACTTTCAAAGCATATTGGAGCTAACACTGACGTTCCTGCTGGTGATATGGGTGTTGGAGCAAGAGAAATTGGCTTTATGTATGGTCAATATAAAAGACTTCGCAATGAATTTACTGGCGTTTTGACTGGTAAGGGCTTGTCATACGGTGGCTCATTGGCTAGAACAGAGGCTACTGGTTATGGTATACTTTATTTCACAAGAGAAATGCTTTCATGCATGAAGAATGATACATTAAAGGGAAAAACTCTTATAATATCAGGTGCAGGAAATGTTGCAACTTTTGCAGTTGAAAAGGCTCAACAGCTTGGTGCAAAGGTAGTAGCTATGTCTGATATTGGTGGATATATATATGATCCAAACGGCATTAATCTTGATGTTGTAAAGGAACTAAAAGATGTTAATGGCAAAAAGGTGTTCCAGTATCCTGACCATGTTAAGGGTGCTACATACACTGAGGGTAGCAAGGGTATTTGGGATGTTAAATGCGATATTGCTATTCCTTGTGCAACTCAAAATGAAATTGATGGCAATGACGCTAGCAAGCTTCTTGCTAATGGAATAATGGCTCTTGTTGAGGGTGCTAATATGCCATGTACACCTGATGCAATTGAAAAGTTTGTAGCTGCTGGTATACTTTTTGCACCATCTAAGGCTGCTAATGCTGGTGGAGTTGCTACTTCTGGACTTGAAATGTCACAGAACTCATTAAGAATGAGTTGGACTTTTGAAGAAGTTGATGCAAAGCTTGAGCAGATTATGATTAATATTTTCAACAATGCTTACAATGCTTCTAAGGAGTATGGAGCTGAAGGAAATCTTATTTTAGGTGCGAACATAGCTGGTTTCTTAAAGGTTGCTGACGCTATGAAGTGGCAAGGTATTGCTTACTAAGAGCAAATAAACATATAAATTACCGTACAGGTTAAGGCTTGTACGGTTTTGTTTTGCAGATATAATTTTATGGTGGTGGGAAAATGAGGGTATTAATTGATGCAGATGGCTGTCCAGTGGTTGATATTGCTGTTGGGGAGTCAAAACAGCATAAAATAGAATGTATAATACTATGTGACACATCTCATGTTTTTGAAAAAGAGGGTGCGAAAACTATTACGGTATCGAAAGGTGCTGATAGTGTAGATTATGCGTTGGTAAATATGTTGCAAAAGGGTGATATTGTTATCACGCAGGATTACGGGCTTGCTGCTATGTGCCTTGCTAGAAACGCTATTCCGATTAGTCAAGATGGCATGGTTTATTGCAACGACAACATAGGCTCACTGCTACAATCAAGGCATATGGCAAAGAAAGTGCGTGATGGTGGTGGGAGGCTAAAAGGTCCGTCAAAGCGTAAGCCTGAACAGGATAT
>CAZSZG010000096.1:0-4472 GCA_964610805.1 uncultured Oscillospiraceae bacterium | reverse complement strand
AAGGGTTGTGGATTATGCACTACTTCTTGCCCTAAAAACATTGTTGAGATACAAAAAGAGAAAAGAAATAAAAAGGGCTATTTTACTGCTGAATGTATTGATATGTCTGCCTGTATAGGTTGTGCTATGTGTGCAATTATGTGCCCTGACTGTGCGATAACAGTTGAGAAATAACTAAATTATGGACAAGCGGTGCTTGCGATAACAAAATTCTATGCATAAAGGAGTTGCAATTTTGGAAAGAAATTTAATGAAGGGTAATGAAGCTTTAGCTGAAGCTGCTATCAGAGCGGGCTGTAAATGCTTTTTTGGTTACCCTATAACACCACAAACAGAGCTTTCTGCTTATATGGCAAAGCGTATGGAGAAATCGGGTGGCGTGTTTTTACAGGCTGAATCTGAAATCGCCGCAATAAACATGGTCTTAGGTGCAGCATCTACGGGTGTAAGAGCTATGACATCGTCATCATCACCTGGTATCAGTCTTAAATCAGAGGGAATTTCGTATATAGCAGGAAGTGACTTGCCTTGCGTTATCATTAATGTTCAACGTGGTGGTCCTGGCTTGGGTGGAATTCAACCATCACAGGCTGATTATTGGCAGGCTACTAAGGCATTGGGACATGGGGATTTTCATCTTCTAGTTTATGCTCCAGCGTCAGTACAGGAAATGATTAATATGCTTACAAAAGCTTTTGATATGGCTGATGAGTACAGAATGCCAACGATGATTCTTGCAGATGGCTTGCTAGGTCAGATGATGGAGCCTGTTACTTTCCCAGAAATAAAAGCAAATATAGTTGAAAAGCCTTGGGCAACTAATGGGCACCAGTTTAAGCGTAAACATAATATAGTTAATTCATTATACTTACAGCCTGATGGCTTGCAGAAAACAATTCAAGACCGTTTTGCTAAATATGATGAGATAAAAGAAAACCACAGTGAGGCAGAGCTTTATGAAACTGAAGATGCTGAAATCGTAGTAGTTGCATATGGAGCTACTGCAAGGATTGCAAAATCAGCTGTTAATAAGGCAAGAGAGGCTGGAGTTAAGGCTGGACTTATCCGTCCGATGACATTGTGGCCATTCCCAGTGAAACAGATGGTTGAGGGAACTAAGGCTGCATCAAATGTTCTTGTGGTTGAAATGAGCATGGGGCAGATGGTTGACGATGTAAAGCTTGCGTTAGAATGTTCAAAGCCTGTACATTTCTTTGGACGCACAGGTGGCGTTATTCCTAAGCCTGATGAAATTCTTGAAGAAATTATAAAAATAGGGGGTGCAAAATAATGGCAGTAGTATTTGAACAACCAAAATCTTTAACTGATAAACCAACTCATTACTGTCCAGGTTGTACTCATGGTATTATTCATAGATTAGTTGCTGAGGTTATTGATGAAATGGAAATTGAGGGGGATACAATTGGTGTATGTCCTGTAGGGTGTTCTGTTATGGCATACGACTATTTCAACTGTGATATGATTGAAGCTCCTCATGGAAGAGCTCCTGCTGTTGCAACGGGTGCAAAGAGAGCGATGCCTGAGAAGTTTGTTTTCACATATCAAGGCGATGGTGACCTTGCTGCTATTGGTACTGCTGAAACAGTGCATAGTGCAACTAGAGGAGAAAATATAGTTATAATATTCGTGAATAATACAACATATGGTATGACAGGTGGACAGATGGCTCCAACTACACTTCCAGGACAGGTTACTCAAACAACACCTTTTGGACGTAATCCTGAAGTACAGGGATTTCCTATAAGAGTGTGTGAAATGTTAGCAACACTTGATGGCGTAGCTTTAGCACAAAGGGTTTCTGTTGATAATGTACCACATATCAGGGAAGCTAAAAAGGCTATAAGAAAAGCATTTGAGAATCAAAAGAATAAGCTTGGACTTTCAATAGTGGAAGTTCTATCAACTTGCCCAACAAACTGGGGACTTACTCCGATTGAGTCGTTGGATAGACTTCGTGAAGATTGCATACCTTACTATCCTTTGGGCGTATATAAGGATAAAACTGTAGAGGGGGTAGCAAAATAATGACTGAAGAAATTATACTTGCAGGATTTGGTGGACAGGGAATACTTTTTGCTGGAAAAGTTCTTGCGTATTGTGGCCTTATAAATGAAAAGGAAGTGTCATGGCTACCATCATATGGTCCTGAAATGCGTGGAGGAACAGCAAACTGTTCAGTATGTGTGTCTGATGATCCGATAGGGTCACCACTTGTTTTAAATCCATCATTAATGCTTGCTATGAACCTACCATCGTATGAAAAGTTTATAAATAGCGTTAAGGCTGGTGGAAAGGCTTTTATTGATAGCACAATGGTTGAGGAAAAGTCAGATAGAACAGATATAGATTGTTTTTATGTGCCTGCTACACAGCTTGCTACTGATAATAAATTAAATGGAATGGCAAATATAATTTTACTTGGTAAGTTTATCAAGGAATCGAAAATATTCAGCCTTGAAAGCGTTAGAAAGGCAATGAAAAAATCAATACCACCTAAAAAGACTAATATGATAGAGTTGAATATGAAAGCAATAGAGATTGGTATGAATTACTAAGAAGTTTATGTTAATCATTAAATTAAAGCAGGACTTAATATCCTGCTTTAATTATGTGAACTGAAATAATTATATAAAAATATTATAACAATTGATTTTATTTTGTATTAGATGTCGAAAATTAATGTTCTGTATTTATTAGTATGAAAAAAAGCAAAAAAAACTTGATTAAAATCTTAATATGATATATAATTAACATATATTTAGTATATGTAAGTCATGTGCTATTTTGAAAGGAGTAAAGATATGAATTATTCTCATGAAGTCGAGAGAATGTGTACTCTCACCAAAGGACCAAATCATGGCCCAGCACCTATTCCTGAAGAGGGACAATGGGTTAAGGCTTATCAAATTACAGATATTTCTGGATTAACACATGGTGTGGGCTGGTGTGCACCTCAACAGGGTGCTTGTAAGCTTACTTTAAACGTGAAGAAGGGCATTATTGAAGAGGCATTAGTTGAAACAATCGGCTGTTCAGGAATGACACACTCAGCTGCTATGGCTGGCGAAATTCTTCCTGGCAAAACCTTACTTGAAGCGTTGAATACTGACCTTGTTTGTGATGCTATCAACGTAGCTATGAGGGAATTGTTTCTTCAAATAGTTTACGGAAGAACACAAACTGCATTTTCAGAGGGTGGCTTGCCAATTGGTGCTGGTCTTGAGGATTTAGGTAAAGGCTTGCGTTCACAGGTTGGTACAGTTTTCTCAACAGCTGCAAAGGGAGTACGTTACCTTGAAATGGCTGAGGGTTACATCATAAAGGTTGCTATTGATGATAATAGTGAAGTTTGTGGTTATAAGTTTGTAAGAGTTGGTAAGATGCTAGAGGACATCCGTCATGGTGTATCGCCTGCTGAAGCTTATGAAAAAAATATTGGTACATATGGTCGTTATGAAGGCTATAAGCATATCGACCCAAGAGAAGAATAGGGGAGGTATATAGAATATGGCTAAATTTGAAGGTCAAGATAGAAGAATGCCTAAGATTGAGAAATGTCTTGCTGAATATGGCTTTAAGAATATAGATGAAACTGCTGATTTCTGTAAATCAAAGGGAATTGACATTGATTCAATCGTTAAAGGTGTTCAGCAAATAGCATTTGATAACGCTGTTTGGGCATATACACTTGGAACTGCTATTGCACTAAAAAAAGGTATAACAAAGGCTGCTGAGGCTGCTGAAGCTATTGGTATTGGCTTGCAGGCGTTCTGCATACCTGGTTCAGTTGCTGAGGAAAGACTTGTTGGTATTGGTCATGGTAATCTCGGAGCTATGCTTTTGAGAGAAGAAACAGATTGTTTCTGCTTCTTGGCTGGTCATGAGTCATTTGCTGCTGCTGAGGGTGCTATTGGTATTGCTAAGACAGCTAATAAGGCTCGTAAAAGCCCACTAAGAGTTATGCTTAACGGACTAGGTAAAGATGCTGCAATGATTATTTCAAGAATTAACGGCTTTACTTATGTTCAAACTGAATTTGATTTCGGTACTGGTGAGTTGAAAATCACTAAGGAAGTTGCATATTCTGATGGTGATAAGGCTAAGGTTCGTTGCTATGGAGCACATGATGTTCTTGAGGGCGTTGCTATTATGAAGAGTGAAAAGGTTGATGTTTCAATAACGGGTAACTCAACTAACCCAACTCGTTTCCAACATTTAGTTGCAGGTACATATAAGAAATGGACTACAGAAAACGATGTTAAGTATTTCTCAGTTGCTTCTGGTGGTGGTACAGGCCGTACATTACACCCAGATAACGTTGCAGCTGGTCCTGCTTCATATGGCTTGACTGACTCAATGGGAAGAATGCATGGCGATGCACAGTTTGCTGGTTCTTCTTCAGTTCCTGCACACGTTGAGATGATGGGGCTAATCGGAATGGGTAACAACCC
>CAZSZG010000095.1:0-4496 GCA_964610805.1 uncultured Oscillospiraceae bacterium | reverse complement strand
AAACCCAAAAAAAAATCGCCTCTATCCTCTCTGTCCTTGACGACAAAATCGAACTAAACAATGCGATAAACAAAAATTTAGAGGAGCAAGCACAGGCTTTGTTTAAGTCTTGGTTTGTGGATTTTGAGCCTTTTGGTGGGGTTATGCCGAGTGGGTGGGAAACTACAACGCTTGGACAAGTAACTAACAATGTTCGTACTAGGATAACAAATCAAGAAACACCCGTTTTATCTGCAATAAATACTGGTTCTTTAATTTTGTCAGATGATTACTTCACAAAGCGTGTATACAGCAAAGACATAAGTAAATACCTCCTTGTAAAAAAAGGTGATTTCGCATATAACCCAGCTCGTATAAACATTGGTTCTATTGGCATTAATGAGTACAAATTTGATGGTTGTGTTAGTCCTGTCTACGTTGCATTTAGCGTTTACCCTGAATACAAAGCATTCTTTCGTTTTTTCTTCAAAACAGAATGTTTCAAAGAAAATTGTTTAAGTCGAGGTTCTGGTTCAGTTAGGCAAAGTCTAAATTATAAAGATTTCTCATTGATTGATATTCAATATCCAACCATAGAATTTGCTCGTAAATTTAATGATATATGGAACTCATATTTCAATGTTATTAGTAAAATTAGCATTGAAACCCAAGCCCTCTCCACCCTCCGTGACACACTTCTCCCAAAGCTAATGTCGGGGGAACTTGATGTATCAGAAATAGACTTTTAACAATAAATAACAGCAAAAGGAGCTGACAAAAATGTCATTTACAGAAGCCAATTATGAAAATTCAATAGTGGAATTGTTTGAAAGTATAGGTTATGAGCATATTTACGGACCTAATATTAAAAGGGATTTTAAAAGCCCTGTTTATGATGAAATCCTGTTAGATTCGCTTTATAGGTTGAATAAAGGCTTGCCTGATGATGCCATTCAAGATGCGATTTATAAGCTTAAAAACTTTGAAAACGGCGAACTCGTGCAAAAAAACGCTGTGTTTACGGACTATCTTCAAAATGGTGTAACTGTTCGCTATTTTGAAAATGGCGAGGAGCGTTCTGCGATTGTGTATCTGATTGACTATAAAAAAGCTGAAAGCAACTCCTTTATTGTTGCGAACCAATGGACATTTGTTGAAAATAGCAATAAACGCCCTGATGTTATCTTGTTTGTAAATGGGTTACCACTCGTTATTATCGAGCTTAAATCCCCGTCACGAACAGAAACAGATGCGTCAGAAGCGTATTTGCAATTGCGAAATTATATGCAGGAAATCCCATCTATGTTTGTTTATAATTCAATTTGTGTTCTAAGCGACCAACTCACCTCAAAGGCTGGCACAATAACTTCAGGCGAAGACCGTTTTATGGAATGGAAAACAAAAGACGGCAGTTATGAAAATACTAAATTTGCACAGTTCGACACGTTTTTTGAGGGAATGTTTCAAAAGGAAAGGCTTCTTGATATACTCAAAAATTTTATCTGCTTTTCAAACGAGGGTATAGATTCATATAAAATTCTTGCAGGTTATCATCAATATTTTGCCGTCAAAAAGGCAGTTGAATCAACTAAGACTGCGACTATTACCGACGGTAAAGGTGGTGTTTTCTGGCATACTCAAGGAAGTGGGAAGTCGCTTTCGATGGTTTTCTATGCCCATTTACTGCAAGAAGCTCTTGATTCCCCAACAATAGTTGTATTAACCGATAGAAACGACCTTGACGACCAACTTTTCTTACAGTTTGCAAATTGTAAGAACTTTTTAAGGCAAGACCCTGTTCAAGCTACTTGCAGAAAAATCACGGAGCAGTCATCAAGCAAAGAAATTGGTTTGAAAGATTGGCTTGCAGGACGAAAAGCAAATGGCATTGTTTTTACAACTATGCAAAAGTTTGAAGAATCAGAAGAGGCTTTATCCGACCGTAGAAATATTATTGTTATGGCTGATGAGGCTCACAGAGGACAGTATGGCTTATCTGAAAAAATAAAAATAGAACACAACGAGAACGGAGAAGAAATTGCAAAACGTGTTATTGGTACAGCAAGAGTTATAAGAAACAGCCTGCCTAATGCTACATATATTGGTTTTACAGGCACTCCAATTTCGGCAAAAGACAGAAGCACTCGTGAAGTCTTTGGAGATTATATTGATATATACGATATGTCACAAGCTGTTGAAGATGGTGCAACTCGCCCTGTTTATTATGAAAGCCGTGTTATAAAACTTAAGCTCGACGAAACAGCATTGCGACTAATTGACGCTGAATATGATATATTGTCTAATAATGCAGATGAACAAGTTGTTGAGCAAAGCAAACGTAAACTTGGAAATATGGAAGCTATTTTGGAAAATAAAGAAACTATAAATTCGCTTGTAACAGATATTATAGACCATTACGAAAATAACAGGCAAAATTTATTAACTGGCAAGGCGATGATAGTAGCTTATTCACGCCCTATCGCAATGAAAATATATAATCGTATTCTTGATATGCGACCTGATTGGAAAGAAAAAGTTGGTGTGGTTATGACCGACACAAACAAAGACCCAGAAGAATGGCGTAAGATTATTGGCAACAAAAGCCATCGTGAAGAGTTGGCTAAAAGGTTTAAAGATAATAATAGTGATATGAAGATTGCTATTGTTGTTGATATGTGGCTAACTGGTTTTGATGTTCCATCTCTTGCTACAATGTATGTTTATAAGCCTATGCAGGGTTATAATTTAATGCAGGCTATTGCAAGGGTGAACCGTGTTTTTGGTGATAAAGAGGGTGGCTTGGTAGTTGACTATGTCGGAATTGCAACAGCACTAAAACAAGCTATGAATGACTATACAACTCGTGATAAAAAGAATTATGGTGATACTGATGTATCAAAAGTTGCATACCCAAAATTTATTGAAAAGCTTTCAATTTGCCGTGATTTATTTCATGGCTTCGATTATTCTGAGTTTATGACAGGTGCAGAATTAGAAAGAGCAAAAGTTATTAGTGGTGCAGTGAACTTTATCATTGATAGAAGCAAAGAAGCTGAAAGAAATAATTTTATTAAAGAATCACTTCTTTTACATCAGGCACTTTCATTATGTTCATCTTTGGTCGAAGAAGAAATGAGATTTGAAGCAGCATTTTTTGAATCTATCAGAGTTCTTGTTAACAGACTAATGAATCAAGGACAGGGCAAAAAAATATCCTTGCCAGAAATGAATACAAGGATAAATGAACTCTTAAAGCAATCAATAAAAAGTGAGGGTGTAATAAACTTATTTTCTGATATCAGTCAAGAATTTTCGCTGTTTGACCCTAAGTTTTTAGATGAAGTTTCTAAAATGAAAGAAAAGAATTTAGCTGTTGAACTGCTTAAAAAATTAATTGCTGAACAGGTATCTATTTATAGACGTACAAATGTAGTTAAATCAGAAAAATTTAGCAACATTATTCAAAGTGCAATGAATAAGTATTTAAATGGAATGCTCAGTAATGAAGAGGTTATTACAGAACTTTTGAATCTAGCTAAACAGATTGCAGAAGCACAAAAAGATGGTGAAAAACTTGGGCTAACGGCAGATGAACTTGCATTTTATGATGCACTTACAAAGCCACAAGCTATTAAAGATTTTTACAAAAATGAAGAGTTGATTGCTATTACAAAAGAGCTTGCAGATGCACTTAGAAAAAATCGTTCTATTGATTGGCAAAAGCGTGAATCGGCAAGAGCAAAAATGCGTATCATGATTAAAAGGCTTTTGAAAAGACATAAATATCCACCAAATGGCAGGGAAGATGCAGTTCAAATTGTAATGACTCAATGTGAGTTATGGGCGGATAGCGATGTAAACATACATGTATGAAATGAGAATATAATATGAGCAATCTTCCAAGAATGTATGCTGAAAGCACATTAACAAGAATGTATAAAAAACTAACCATCTCAGATGATACAGTAAAATTGCTGCATCAATATTTTGTGGCTTATTCAAACTTTTATAATCTTATACCTTTAAAACTAGCGTATGATATTTTTTGTCAGCAAAATTAAATGGGGAAAATGATAGTATATTACAGTGGATATATAGAAATCAAAAAGCCTGAAATTATAGTCGGCAGAAACACAAAGGGTTTTGGCAAAATTAAAATATCCAACACATCAAATAAACTTCTGCACAAAATCGTCTTTAGAATGTCTTGAGTTTCATTCATGTGAGGAGGTTTTAAAGTGAACGGTCGTGAGGATAAAAAGGACAATGACTTGTTTTTCACTTGCAGTTTAATAGAATATATTGTAGGAAAAACAAAAAAGCCCCTAAAACAGGGCTTTAAAGTGTAGGAAATATGCTGTTGATTTTGTATGCTTAATGTCGAAAACTCTTACTTTTCAGACTTTCATAATGATGAATTTCTTCACCCTCCGAAATCTCATCAAACCTTTCAAGCCAATATCGTTGGCTTTTTCCGCTTGCACGAAATTCAGTTACAATTACTGCCCACTTTTCTG
>CAZSZG010000094.1:0-4515 GCA_964610805.1 uncultured Oscillospiraceae bacterium | reverse complement strand
AGATGGCAAAAAAAATGAGTATATACATAATCATGCTGAAATTAAAAAGGCTTGGCAGGCATATAAAAGCACAAGTTCAAATGATAAAAAACAGCAATGTTTAGTAACAGGAGAAGAAAAATCAATTGCAAGACTTCACCCAATAATTAAAGGAATAAGGGGTGGACAGGCAATGGGAAATTCGCTTGTGTCCTTTAATGCTAGTGCATATGAATCATATGGTAATAATAAAAGTCAAGGCTTGAATTCCCCTGTTAGTGAATATGCTTGTTTTGCTTATGGAACAGCTTTAAATAGTCTTCTTTCTGATAATTCCCATAAGATTTCTCTAGGTGATGCTACGATAGTTTTTTGGGCAGAAACAGCAGATAGATACTGTCAAGACTTTTTTTCAATGATGATTGAACCAGCTGAAGCTGATGAGCAAAGATATGTTCGTGATGATTATGCTGTGAAAAATATTAAATCAGTCTTTGAGAAAATTGCAAATGGACAAAGAATTGCTACTAATCAAGTAATAGATGAGGATGTTCAGTTCTACGTTTTAGGTCTATCCCCTAACGCTGCACGATTATCTGTGAGATTTTTTATTGAAGATAGCTTTGAAGTTTTTGTTAATAAAATTATAAAGCATTATCAAGATATGTCTATTCAAAAGCAATTTGATAATGAGCTAAATTCGATTTCAGTATGGAAAATGCTAAATGAAACCGTATCACCAAAATCTTCAGATAAATCAGCATCTCCCCTACTGGCTGGCTCTGTCCTACGTTCAATACTTACTGGTTCACCATATCCAACAGCGTTGTTTAACTCTGTAATGATAAGAATTCGAGCTGAACGGGATATAAATTATTATAAAGCATCAATAATTAAAGCATATCTGACGAGATGTGCAAATAGTAAAAAATATGAGGAGGTTTTAACAGTGGCATTAAACGAAAAGAGCGATAATAAAGCCTATGTACTAGGCAGACTTTTTGCTGTATTGGAGAAAGCACAGCAAGATGCAAACGAAACAACAATAAATTCGACTATTAAAGATCGATACTTTACATCTGCATGTGCTAACCCAGCAAGTGTTTTTCCTGTATTACTTAAGCTATCAAGCCATCATATTTCAAAAGCTGAGTATGGTTATGCTAGCGATAAAAGAATTTCTGAGATTATGGACATTTTAAATGTTGATAACTCCCCTTTCCCAAAAAATCTATCACTAGAGGAACAAGGCGTTTTTATTTTAGGATACTATCATCAGAAAAATAATTTATATAAGAAAGCTGAGGATAAATAAATGAGTGATGTAATTAAAAATAGATATGAATTTACGGTATTGTTTGATGTTGAAAATGGAAACCCGAATGGTGATCCTGATGCTGGAAACATGCCAAGGATTGATGCAGAAACAGGTTATGGAATAGTAACTGATGTGTGCTTGAAACGAAAAATTAGGAATTATGTTGACGCACTCAAAAAAGATGAGGTTAATTATAAAATTTATGTTAAGGAAGGTACTCCTTTAGATACCAATAGAAAATGGGCATACGAAGAACTTAAAATTGAAGCACCAAGTAAGGCTGGTAAAGTGTCTACTGATGAGCCAAGCAAAGACGAATTTAATAAGGTAAATAGTTTTATGTGCCAAAACTTCTTTGACATTAGAACTTTCGGTGCTGTTATGACGTTAAAATATAACTGTGGACAAGTTAGAGGTCCTGTTCAGTTATCATTTGCAAAAAGTGTTGATATTATATCCCAACAAGAGCTTACAATTACAAGCTGTACATATGCAAATGAGGGCGAAAAAAGCTCAAAAATGGGTGTTAAGCACATTGTCCCCTATGGATTATATCGTGTTGATGGTTATGTTTCAGCTAATCTTGCACAAAAAACAACTGGCTTTACAGAAGACGATTTAGCTCTTTTATGGGATGCTTTAATTAATATGTTTGAAGTTGACCATGCGGCAGCAAGAGGGAAAATGTCAACTAGAGAACTTTTCGTTTTCAAGCATGAAAGTGAATTGGGAAATTGTCCTGCACATAAGCTTTTTGACTCAATTAAAATCACTAAAAAAGATGGTGTAATTGCTCCTAGAGCATATACGGACTATGTTGTGACTGTAAATGAGGAGGCAATTCCTAAAGAAGTAACAATGGAACGAATGATATGACCGAATATAACGAAGAGGATTTTTTAAGTTTATCAGGTATTCAGCATTTTGAATTTTGTCGCAGACAATGGGCATTAATCCATATTGAACAGCAGTGGGAAGAAAATCTGCGTACAGTTGAGGGGAATCTTCTTCATAAAAATGCTCATGATGGGTATTCAGCTGAAAAACGTGGAGATGTAATTGTTTCAAGAGGTATGCCAATCTTTTCAAGAACTCTAGGAATTAATGGAGTTTGTGATATTGTTGAATTTCATAAGCAAGATGATGGTGTTGAGATTTTTGGCAGAGAGGGAAAGTTTAAAGTTTTACCTGTTGAGTATAAGCGTGGTGAGCCTAAAGATAATGATGTTGATGTTTTGCAACTTGCTGCACAGGCAATGTGTCTTGAGGAAATGCTTTGTTGTAATATTGAATATGGCTCAATATTTTACGGTGAAACACGCCGTAGAATTAAGGTTAAAATTGATAACGATTTAAGAGATAAAGTAAAGTCCAAATTTAAGGAAATGCATGAAATGTATGATAGAAGGCATACGCCAAAAGTTAAGCCATCAAAAAGCTGTAATGCTTGTTCTTTAAAAGATTTATGTCTTCCTAAATTGTGTAAAAATAAGTCTGCTAGAGAATACATACTAGATAATATTAAGGGGGGGTGATTTATTATAAAGAAACTTCTTAACACTTTATATGTGACATCTCCTGATAGATATTTATCACTTGATGGTGAAAATGTCGTTGTAAAAGATAATGAAGTAGAAATTGGAAGATTGCCTTTGCATAATCTAGAAGGAATTGTTACGTTCGGATATACTGGTGCAAGCCCTGCCCTTATGGGGGCTTGTGCAAAAAACAATATTTCGTTATGCTTTTTAGCACAAAGTGGTAGGTTTTTAGCAAGGGTAACTGGTGCTGTAAAAGGGAATATTACGCTAAGAAAAGAGCAGTATAGAATTTCTGATGATGATTACAAAAGTACGCTGATAGCACAAAATTTTATTGTTGGGAAATTATTTAATTCTCGCTGGGTAATTGAACGTGCAATAAGGGATTATTCAATAAGGCTTGATTCAGAAAAGTTAAAACATAAGTCACAGCTTTTGCAAAACTCTATAAAACAAGTGGCATTTTGTACAAATTCTGAACAGCTTAGAGGTGTTGAGGGTGAAGCTGCTAGTCTATACTTTTCAGTATTTGATGACTTAATTCTTCAACAAAAAGATGATTTTTATTTTAAGACCAGAAATAAACGCCCTCCCCTTGATAATGTAAATGCAATGCTTTCATTTGCATATACTTTATTAGCAAATACTTGTGCAGCAGCACTTGAAACCGTCGGTTTAGACCCATATACAGGATTTTTGCATAAAGATAGACCTGGCAGAGTTTCTCTTGCACTAGATTTAATGGAGGAGTTACGTTCAGTTTTTGCAGACAGATTTGTGCTTTCCTTAATCAATAAAAGAATAATTAATTCAGCTGGATTTACAAAAAAAGAAAACGGTGCTATAATTATGGATGATGATACCCGAAAAGTTTTTCTTTCAAATTGGCAAAGCAAGAAACAAGAAAAAATCACTCATCCATTTCTTGAAGAAAAAGTTGAATGGGGAATGGTTCCACATGTGCAAGCAATGCTTCTAGCTAGAACTATCAGAGGTGACATAGACGAATATCCCCCGTTCATGTGGAAGTAGGTGAAATATGCTTGTTTTAATAACTTATGATGTTTGCACAGAAGATGCAGCTGGCAAAAAACGACTCAGAAAAGTTGCAAAACAATGTGTAAATTATGGACAAAGAGTACAAAATTCAGTATTTGAATGTGTTGTAGATGCTGCAAAGTGTCGACAAGTAAAAGCAATTCTTGAGGAAATTATAGATAAAGATAAGGATAGTTTGAGGTTTTATTATCTTGGGAATAACTACAAAAGCAAAGTTGAACATATTGGTGCAAAGGAAAGTTACGATGTTGACGGTCCTTTAATTTTCTAGTGCGAATGTGAAGCATACATAAAAACCTCGTGACATTCGCACCATTAAAAAGGACTAAAACAGTTACTTTTATTCTTTAATTGTTAAAAAATCAATAATTAACAATTAAATTTCATTGGAATATATGTTTAATTGTCCTAGTTAAATAAAAAATGTGCAAATTATTGTGCATTTTTGCTGTCGCTCCCCACGTGGGAGCGTGGATTGAAATGCCTTAGTCAGTTTTCCAACAATCCCATCAACATGTCGCTCCCCACGTGGGAGCGTGGATTGAAATGTTGGTTGTTGAAGTATTCCTCTGCTATGCGACGTCGCTCCCCACGTGGGAGCGTGGATTGAAATAGTAT
>CAZSZG010000093.1:3273-4547 GCA_964610805.1 uncultured Oscillospiraceae bacterium | reverse complement strand
TTTGTACGCACAAAGAAATGAACACCCACAACTAAATTTAACAATACGGAAAGTATATTGAAAGAAAGTAAGGGAAACAAGAACCAAAAACACAAAACTATATTTAACAAGTAAGAGTTAATTCAATGACATTAAGTCAAATAAGAACAACACTTCACTAAAATAAACAAGCAAAACTATATTCAGCGACAACAAAGCAAACAAGAACCAAAGCGAAAGCAAAAACAGAAGCCCAAACGGCGTATGAGTGTATACTCTTATTTTATCACATTGATTCTAGAAATACCATACCTTTTCAAAATCTTTATGCACTCCCCCGAAACAATCTCACCACTAACAATAATCGGCACAGCAGGTGGACACGGTATCTTCACGCTTGCACATACTCGCCCCAAACTCTCCTCAACGTCAATTTCCTCATACTCCGAAAAAACTGCCTCCCTCATCGACATTGCCTTTTGCAAATTAGGAAGAAAAATCCCACCACTAACCGAAACATCAGGCAAGTTTATACCCTTTAACGCTTTTTCAAGCCTTGTGAAATCCTCATCAGTATTTGTCGGCGAAAACAAAAGCACAACACATTCACTATCATAATACTCAGGTTGTATCCCCTGTTCTTCAAGCTTTTTCGCAAGAATAACACCATTTTTGCCCATTATAGTAAGATGAAAAGGCTCGCTTTCATAGAATATATATTCACAACTCAATGCTGATTTTAGTAATAATATGCTTTTTTCACAACGTTTTATGTCCTCAGCAACACTTTCCTCAAGATATAAATTGCATAAATCAAGTGATGCTAAAATCAAATAAGATGGGCTTGTAGATGCAAAAATTGCCATTGCCGATTTCGCTTTATTCAGATACTTCTCATTGCCAATATGCAAATACGCAGAGCCAGTAAGCGTTGGTAACATCTTATGTGCCGAATCACAGCAAAGGTCTGCTCCCAGTGCTATTGGGTGCAAAACAGGGCTTGTAAAGGCAAGGTGTGCCCCGTGAGCATTGTCAACAATTAAAGTTGCGTTATGCTCCTTACAAACGGCAGATATTGTGGCTATATCAGCTGTTTTGCCCATGTAATCTGGTGATGTGATATACACACATGATGGATTTGGGGATTTCTGTAATGCTGATTTTATATCATCAATATTTACTTCCCCCGATAAAATGCTGTTTTCATAATTGGGATAAATCCACTCCACATCTAAATCCAGCAATATACACGCATTTAAAAATGCCTTATGTGAATTTCGCACAGCAATAATTCT
>CAZSZG010000093.1:0-3173 GCA_964610805.1 uncultured Oscillospiraceae bacterium | reverse complement strand
TTTTGTCTTGGGGTTAAATCATTTTTTATAACCTCAACCATAACTTTTTTCACTTTTGCAATAGTCTGGCTGTTATCACTAGCATTACTAGCATTCGCCATTTCTATTATTTTCTTGTCAAATTCTAATACTGACATTGGTACTCTTTTAGCCATTTCAATCCTCCTGTCAAACATTGTTGTTACCATTTTATGTTGAATGTCTTGTTTGGGTTAAGTTTTATAGATAAATAAAATTATGTTCAGTCAAGTTTTGCAGATTAAAGAACATATGTTCTATTGGGTTGATGTTATTATATCTCAAACTGTAATAAATGTCAAGTGCTTTTCATAATATTTATTATAATCTGTTTTTTACAATGCCTGTTGTTAAAAGATATAACAGCCTTTAAGAAAGAGGAGATAGCAATGAAAATACTGTTAATTACTAAAGAAAACCCAATACCTGCTGGATATAATCCTGTATTGGAGGAGGTTGAAAACGGATATTACTTAGAGAAAAGAGCTGCACATTGCCTTAGAATGCTCCTTGCAGCAGCTAGAAAAGATGGTATCACAATAAATGTTTTTTCTGCATACCGAACTCTTGATTATCAACAAAATCTTTTTGACGAAGATGTCCAAAGGCAAATGAATAAAGGGTTAAGCTATGAGGAGGCATATAAAAATACAGCCAACAGTATCGCCATACCTGGAACAAGTGAGCATAATGCAGGGCTTGCTGTTGACGTTAGTGGCGATGGATGGGATGGTGAAGACTGGCAGAACTTTGAAAGCACAGATGCATTTAGATGGCTTGAAAAAAATGCTCCACACTTTGGATTTATAATTCGCCACCCTAAAGGAAAAAGCCATATCACAAACTATATCTATGAACCTTGGCATTATAGATATGTTGGTTGCCCTCATGCAGAGATTATGACTAGAAAAGGACTTACCCTAGAAGAATACTTTGAACTTTGTAATTGCAAGTGATTTGTTAACAAAGTGTAAATAAATATTATAAAATTTATGAATAACCTTGATTTTTTTATAGTTTCACGTTATACTATATTTAGCACTCTAAAACTTAGAGTGCTAAAATTTATGAACGGAGTGACTGTCTTATATGGAAACAAAACAATTTAAAGCTGAATCAAAACGCTTACTTGAAATGATGATTAACTCGATTTATACCCATAAGGAAATTTTTATAAGAGAGATAATTTCAAATGCAAGTGATGCGATAGATAAGCTATATTTTAAATCGCTTACTGATGATAAGGTTGGATTAAAAAGAGATGATTTTGCTATAACAATATCGCTTGACAAGGACACACGCAAGCTTATAATAGCTGATAATGGTGTTGGTATGACTAGCGAAGACCTTGAAAATAATCTTGGTATGATTGCTAATAGTGGCTCTTTTTCTTTTAAGGCTGAAAACAACTTAGAAGATGATGTGAATATAATCGGGCAGTTTGGTGTAGGTTTTTATTCTGCATTTATGGTTTCAAAGCTTGTTACTGTAAGAACTAAAGCCTATGGTTCGGATATAGCTTATGAATGGAAGTCGGAGGGCGTTGAAAGCTATACAATAAAAGAATGTGACAAGGATAGCGTTGGTACAGAAATAATTCTTGAACTTAAAGATGATACTGATGATGAAAAATACAGCGAATACCTTGAACAGTATCGTATTCAAAGTCTTGTTAAGAAATACTCTGATTATATTCGTTTCCCAATTAAGATGGATATGCAGAAAAGCCGTCTTAAAGAGGGTACTGAAAATGAATATGAAGATTATACTGAAACTGCAACTCTCAACAGTATGATTCCAATATGGCGTAAGAATAAAAGTGAGTTGACTGATGAGGATTACAATACATTTTATAAGGAAAAATTCTTTGATTATACTAACCCATTACTTCATATGCATATAAAAGCTGAGGGCAATGCTACCTACAACGCATTGCTTTATATCCCTAGTAAAACTCCTTATGATTTTTATACAAAGGAATATGAAAAGGGCTTACAGCTTTATTCTAATGGTGTGTTGATTATGGATAAATGTGCTGATTTGCTCCCTGACCACTTTAGCTTTGTTAAGGGGCTTGTTGATTCAGAGGACTTGTCATTGAATATTTCAAGAGAGATGTTGCAACATGATAGACAGCTTAAAATCATTGCTAAAAACCTTGAAAAGACTATTAAAAATGAGTTGACTAGACTTCTTAAAAATGAACGTGAAAAGTATGATGAGTTCTATAAGTCATTTGGTTTGCAGATTAAATTTGGTATATATAATGAATATGGTGCAAATAAGGACAACCTCAAGGACTTGCTAATGTTCCATTCCTCAAAGGAAAACAAGCTTGTTACACTTAATGAATATGTGTCAAGAATGACTGAGGAACAGAAGTATATTTACTATGCATCTGGTGAAAGCATTGCCCGTATCGACCATCTTCCACAAACTGAAATGGTAAAAGATAAAGGTTATGAGATATTATACTTAACTGAAAATGTTGATGAGTTTGCTGTTAAAATGCTTGTGAATTACAATGAAAAGCAGTTTAAATCCGTTTCAGCTGGCGACCTTGATATTGATACTCCTGAGGAAAAAGAGGAAATTAAGGCTAAGTCTGAGGAAAATAAGGATATGTTTGAGTTTATACAGGACAAGCTTGGCGAAAAGATTAAGTCAGTTCGTCTGTCACAGCGTTTGAAGTCACATCCAGTTTGCTTGACTAGTGATGGTGAGCTTTCACTTGAAATGGAAAAGGTGCTGAACGCTATGCCTAATGACCAAAAGGTTAAGGCTGATAAGGTTCTTGAGATTAACCCTGACCATCCAATCTTTGAAAAGCTAAAGAATTTGTATGAAACTGATAAGGACAAGCTTGCTATGTATAGCGATGTTTTATATAATCAAGCCTTGCTAATTGAGGGAATTTCAATCGAAGACCCTGTTGATTTCTCAAATAAAATCTGTGAGCTAATGCTTTAGTGGTATCTCCGATGGATTTATAATGGGGCTTTGCCCCAAACCCCACCAGAGGGAATAATTCCCTCTGGACTCCTCATTTCATTATAGAGAGTTTCCAAAGGGATATTCTTTAACTATGACATGGGCTAATACCAACTTTATTCTGAAATGAGCTATCTACAATCTAAAAAAGGAAGAGCAAATGC
>CAZSZG010000092.1:0-4611 GCA_964610805.1 uncultured Oscillospiraceae bacterium | reverse complement strand
AACCGAAACAGTTGTGGAAACACAGCCAGAAATCATGATTATTAAAGGTGATATAAATCTTGATGGACAGATAACCATACATGATTTATCATATTTAAAAAGATATATAATTAATCCATTTTCAATAAGTAATGTACAGTTTGAGGTTTTTGATTTAAATAGTGATGGCGAAATAGATTTAGAAGATTGTAAGGAACTAACCAAAGTTCTTACAAATCAATAAAATAAAATGAGGTAAATAAATGAACTGGACTGAGGTAAATATTTATACGACAACAGCAGGCATTGATATTTTATCTGTAAGCTTAATGAGTTTGGGGATAAGAGGCTTTGTAATACAGGATTCAAGTGATTTTAATGATTTCTTACAGGATAAAGAAGGTAAATGGGACTATATTGATGAAGATTTGATGGGACTTTCTGAATGTGAAACAAAAATAACTGTTTATATTCCAGAAAATTCACAAGGTGCTGAAATGCTTGTATCCCTAAAGTCAGAGATTAATAGATTAGCAGATTTGGATAAAAATAGTGAGTATGGCAGGCTTGAAATTGCTATGTCTAATGTTAAAGAAGAGGATTGGGCTAATAACTGGAAGCAATACTTTAAGACGTTGAAGGTTGGGAAAAAGCTTTTGATTAAACCTTCATGGGAAGAGTATGAAAACACTGAAAACAGGCTTATTTTAGAGATAGATCCTGCATCAAGCTTTGGAACAGGACAGCATAATACCACTCGATTATGTATGGAGTTTATGGAGGATGTAGTTAAGCCTAATGATAAGATTCTTGACTTAGGATGTGGAAGTGGTATTTTATCAATTGCTGGGATATTATTAGGAGCTGAGAGCGTTGTAGCTGTTGATATTGAAGAAAACTCTGTTAAAACAACCATAGAAAACTTTGAGAAGAACAATATATCATCAGAGAAATATACTGCTTATTGTGGTAATGTTGTAGTTGATGAAACAATTTCTGATAAATTAGGCACAGGATTTGACTTAATTACAGCAAATATCGTAGCAGACGTTTTAATAGCGATGAGCAGTCTTTTTAAGAAGTATCTAAGGCAAAATGGCACATTAATTGTATCAGGAATTATTGAGGAACGCAAAGACGAGGTTATTAATGCTATTACAGAAATTGGATTTAGTCTTGTAGATGAAAAGGAAAAGGATGATTGGGTAGCTGCAAAGTTTATATTGAATTAGATTAAACTAGGTAAATAACTTGGTTGTGCTTGACATTGCCCCTGTATCCAAAGACACAGGGGCAATGATATGTATAAAACTTTTCTACTTAATCCTTATATTTCTTAGACATTTGTTCATACTTTTTCTTAGTTGCTAAACCACCTCTAATATGGCGTTCTTGTTTGTTCTGTTCAAGAACTTCCTTTACCAATGGGTATAACTGTGGCTGTATTTTAGGTAGTCTTTCCGACACATCCTTATGAACTGTACTTTTGCTTATCCCAAACTGCTTAGCTGCTGCCCTTACAGTCGATTTATGTTCCAATATATATTCCCCAAGTATAATTGCTCTATCGTTTGGTTGACCTTTCAAATCCCTCACTCCAATACAGTATTTGTTAATTTATATGCTCTAAACATAGAATTAATTACTGTATTTCGAAGGCGATTAAACATACTTTTTTAAATTATAGTAAAAAAAGTTATAATTAAGAATTTAAATATGTTATAATTTCATTATTCCTACTTATTCTTTTTTATATTACAATTTTGTGATTTTGGAAATGGCTTATTATTTCTTTTCTTATTTTTAACAGGCTTCTTAACTGAGAATCCGAATGTACCTAATTTTCTACCTAATTCAAAGTACTCTCCATGAGAGTAGGCAACAAGATTGCATTTATCCAAGCAGAGCTTTCCAGATTCATCAATAAGCTCCTCAGCCACATTAACTGCTATAATATCTGCAATAAACATATCATGTGAACCGAGAGGAACAATTTCAGTCACTCGACACTCAAGGCTAACAGGGCTTTGCTCTAATAATGGAGCATTAACATCAGAAGCCGATTGAACTGTTAGGTTCATGAGTTCTAATTTGTTGCAATCTCTTCCTGATTTAACACCACAGAAATCAGCAGCACGAACTAAATCAGTTGTTGTAAGGTTTATGACAAATTCCTTTGTTTCTTTTAAAATTTGATAAGAAAATCGTGATGGACGAACAGATATATATGTTTTAGGTGGGATGGTGTTTAGTATTCCAGTCCATGCAATTGTTATCACATTAGGCTTTTCCAGTGTCCCACAAGTAACCATAACGGGTGGTACTGGTGAGATTAATGCTCCACCTTTCCATTTGACTTTTTTCAAAATAATTCTCCTTTATATCAAAAATAAATTAAATCTTGTGCAATACAAAAAACATAACACAGAACACCTTATAAATTGAATTATATAAATATTCAATTAAATATACAGAAAAGCCACAAACAAACGTTAATTTACGCTGTTATGTGGCTAATGGTTGGGGTGGTAGGATTTGAACCCACGGAATGGAGGAGTCAGAGTCCTCTGCCTTACCGCTTGGCGACACCCCAATCTATATAAACTCAAAGTGCATTAATATTATAACACATAAATTTTGATTTGTAAAGCCTTTTTTAAAAAATAAATAAATAATTTTATTAAAAAAACATGCAAGAAACATTGAAAAAATAACATTTAATATGTATAATAGATATATAGGATATATAATGTGAATATTTACAAAACAGGGGTATAATATATGAAAAAGTTGTTTTTTATCTTCAATCCCTCATCTGGGAAAAATTCTTCAACTGGGAGAACTTCTATAAAATCAAAGCTATGGGAAATTATTGACATTTTTACTAAAAAAGAATATATAGTTACAGCATATCCAACACAATGTCAAATGGATGCTTGTGAACAAACAAAGATTGCTTGTTCAGAGGGAGTTTATGACTTAATAGTGTGTTCGGGTGGAGATGGAACATTAAATGAAGTCATACATGGCATTATGGTGTCTGATAATAAATTGCCTTTAGGCTATATTCCAACAGGTACAACAAATGACTTTGCTAAAAACTTAGGGATTCCAAAGAAAATTATAAATGCAGCAGAATGGCTTATAGATGGTGAACCATTTGCGTGTGATGTAGGTTCATTCAATGGAAGATACTTCACATATATTGCAGCATTCGGTGCGTTTACAGATGTTTCGTATGAAACATCTCAGCAGTTCAAAAATATAATGGGACACTCTGCTTATATTCTTGAAGGATTAAAACGTATGGGAAGTTTAAAATCATATAGAATGAAGATTGAATATGATGGAAATGTTATAGAAGACGATTTTGTTTTTGGCATGGTTACAAACTCTTCATCAGTTGGTGGCTTTTTATCGCAGGACGACGTGTTACTTGACGATGGAGTTTATGAAGTTACACTAATAAAGATGCCAGGAAGTGTTGCAGAACTTAATCTTATCGTAACTTCACTGCTGAATTTAAAAGCTGACAAAGTTAATGACAGAGTATCATTCTTTAGAACATCTAAAATTTCATTTTATTCTGAATCTGAAGTTGCATGGACCATTGATGGCGAATTTGGTGGCTCTGAAAGGGAAGTGTGCATTGAAAATAAAAATAAAGCAGTAAATTTTTATGTAAAAAAATCACAACCATTAACAGAAAAATTGACAGAGGATTAATGAAGACCACATAATTAAGGCAACTTTTATTCCACTTTGAAAAGCTCATCAAATACTGAATAATATTTTTGTGGTATAATTTTATTTATATGACATTTGCCAAAATACCAACGTTTAAATGAACATCGCTTTATTATTTCCTCAAAAAAAGTATGTACTTCAAGATGTTTCGAAGTATCAACACCAAGACATTTTTTAAGAGATAATGGTGGCTCGTGAGTAATTATATAATCTACTTTATTATTATGCTTTTCTAAGTTGTTTATTGCTTCGTCAATTTCATGTGGTGTGGGCTGTTCACGCTCCCACCATGTATTAGATTCAAATCTCATGTCAAAATCTTGACTATTACCTCCGCCAAAAGTAAAAATTCTTTTACCATCTATACTAAAAACTTGACCTCTCATAAGTTGAATAAGCCTACCACTTATAACACGAACGTTACCACCATTCCATTCAGTTGGCTCATAGCCCTCAAGAATATCATAATTTTCGTGACAGCCATCAACAAACGCAACAGTATATTTCAACTTACCTAGTTTCTTCAATATAGCTTGTTCTTGTTTTGTGCCGTCCCAAATAAAGCCGAAGTCACCACATATTATTAAAGTATCACCTTTTTTTATTTTATTAAAAGCACGTGATTTAAATCTTGTTATATCTCCATGCATATCACCAGTTACATAAATCAATTTTCTTACCTCCTAAAGGATTACCTACATTACATTCTAACATAAAAAACATCTAAGGTAAATACCATAACGTAATTTTATTATAATATATTTTAAAACTGGTAAGACTTAGTCAAAACTAATATTAAATTAAAAAAATTATACGTAAGAAAGGAAATACAATGCATTTTACAATCAATTCAAAACATATATTTAAAAATCTAATTGTAATTTT
>CAZSZG010000091.1:0-4619 GCA_964610805.1 uncultured Oscillospiraceae bacterium | reverse complement strand
CAATAAATTTAATTACTAATTAACGTTATTGCTCCAACTGCACCAAATCATAGTTTGACGCAGTTGAGGGTAGGATTTTAAAATCCATTCATTATTTTACATACTCAACTATTACACCAAACCATTCTCTTACCCAGTAAGTTGGCAAAAGATAAATTGGTGTCTTGGCTGATACGCTATCCGTTTCTAAATCAAGCTTATTTGCTATCATTTTTGCACGAAGTTGATGAAATCCATCTGTTATAATTGTAATGTTATTTCCTAATTCCATATCAGACATAATTTGTTTTGAAAACAAAATATTCTCATAAGTACTAGTTGACTTGTCTTCCATAATAATTCTTTCATCTGAAATTCCTTTGTCAATTAAATAATTTTTCATACATTGTGCTTCACTTATATCTTCATACTCACCCTGACCACCTGATACAATTACTAAAACATCTTCATTTTCAATCAGATAATCATAAGTAGCCTCTAGCCTTTTTGTAAGCATAAGACTTGGAGTTGTACCGTTAACTTTACAGCCTAGAACTACTACAATATTAGATTCCTCTGGATAATCATTTGCAGCATTAATCATAAAAGCTGAAATAATTGTTACAAGAATTAAGCCTAAAATAATAAATCCTATTACTGTGATAATTATAATCTTGCCAATACTGTGCATCCACAACCTGTCAAGTAAGCTTGCAATCGTCTTATTAAAAATAAAGAATATAGACAATAATAAAAAAGCAATACTAGCACTAACATTACCTAAATTACATATACCAAGCAAAATTGGATTAATAAATATCACAAGACCAATTAGTGATAAAACAGAAAAGATAGTACGCAGCAACGCACTATCTATATGCCAAATCAAAACTTCTCCTTTAAAGCCTTAGCAAGCTGTGCAGGACATGATGTTGATTTGTTACCACAAGTAATTCCATTTAACTTTTCTATTACATCATCTTTATTCATGCCTTTAACTAAATTTGATATTCCTTTAGCATTTCCATCACAGCCACCAATGAAAGTAACATTCTTTATAGTATCATTTTCAACCTCAATTTCAATATTTCTTGAGCAAACGCCTTGAGGTTTATAAGTTATTTTCATTTTATATTAAACTCCTTAATTTTTGCTATGCCCGATTTAATTGCAGCCTCTGCAACAGCACGAGCTACTGCCTTAGTAACTGATTTATCAAATGGATCAGGTAGAATATTATCACAATTTAACTTGTCATCAGGCACGCTATCAGCGATTGCATAAGCAGCAGCCAACTTCATTTCTTCATTTATATCCGATGCTCTAACAGCTAACGCACCTTTAAATACACCTGGAAAAGCAACAACATTGTTTATTTGGTTTGGAAAATCGCTTCTTCCCGTTCCGACAATATATGCACCTGCTTTTTTTGCTTTATCAGGCATAATTTCAGGAAGTGGGTTCGCCATAGCAAACACTATTGGTTTTTCTGCCATAGATTTAATCATTTCATCAGTAACAAGATCTGGTTTTGATACGCCGATAAAAGCATCAGCACCATTCATTGCATCACTCAACAAGCCTTTTTTCTTATCTTTATTGGTTAATTTAGCCATCTCATAATGTGCAGGATTACTGAATTCATCTCCATCACATATAATTCCATTTATATCAACCATTATAATATTCCCTATTTCCAAAGAAATAAAATGCTTTGCAATTGCAATTCCAGCAGCACCAGCACCACTTATAACTAATGTCATACTCTTTATATCTTTTCCAACAACCTTTGCAGCATTTAACATAGCAGCGCTTGCAACAATAGCAGTCCCATGTTGGTCATCATGAAAAACAGGTATATCTAGCTTTTCCTTCAACCTTTTTTCTACTTCAAAACATCTTGGAGCAGAAATATCCTCTAAGTTTATTCCACCAAAGCTCCCAGCAATAAGTTCAACTGTACGAACTATTTCATCTACATCTTTTGAAGATACGCAAATTGGAAATGCATCCACATCAGCAAATTCTTTAAACAAAGCACATTTACCCTCCATAACAGGCATTGCTGCTAGTGGTCCAATATCCCCCAATCCTAAAACTGCTGTTCCATCAGTAACAACAGCTACTAAATTATTACGCCTAGTTAATTCAAATGATAAGTCTGGATTTTTTTCTATTTCAAGGCACGGTTTAGCAACACCTGGAGTATAAGCATGAGATAAATCATTTTTATTAGCTATTCTAATACGGGAAATAATTTCGATTTTACCGTTCCATTCATAATGTTTTTCTAAAGCTGATTGCATAATATCCATTAAAGACCATCCTTATTAAATTTTCATATTAAGTTATATTTATTTATATTAAACAGCATCTACTTTTTCTGCTGATTTTTGTTTGCTTTTATTTGCTAATTTTATAATTCTATCTATATTGTCTTTTGAAGTTGAATTGCTTCCAAGATGTGTTGGCTGTGAATTATAAAGCCCATGAAAATCCGAGCCACCAGTGACTATTAAGTTATATTTCTCTGCAATTTCAAGAATAGTTTTCCTTTGCTCCTCATTAGCTGAATAATGAAACGCTTCAACACCATCTAATTTACCTTCGGATGCTAATTCCTCCATTAAATCCAAACTATCATAAGCCATAGGATGTGCCAAAACTGCAACTCCTCTTGCGGAGTGAATTAAATCCAATACAAATTTTACATCAGGATATTCACGCTCAACAAGACAACTTCCATTCTTCAAATTAAAAAGCTCATGATTCAATTCACCATAAAACTCCATTGCATACCCATATTCAATTAAAGCGTGCATAATATGCTGTTTGAAAATGCTTTTACTGCTTGTAGCATGCTTTAAAACACTTTCCAAACTTATAGGGTAAAGCTTCATTACCTTTTCAACCATTTCTTTAGAACAGGTTTTACGAATTTCACAGGATTTTAAGCATAGCCCCTCTAATCTATCGGGCTTTTGTGGAGCATAACATAGAATATGTACCTTTCTGCCTCTCTCTTTGTCCCATGCAGACATTTCAACGCCTTGAATAACCTTTACCCCATATCTTTCACCCAAAATGCTCACTCTTGAAAATGAAGATAAAGTATCGTGGTCTGTTATAGAAATAAAATCTATATTTGTCTTTTTTGCTTGAGTAATAATATCCTCTATACCTAAAGAACCATCGGAAAGCTTTGTATGGCAATGTAAATCACAAATCATTGGTAATGCCTCCTCAAGAAGAATTTTTATTATGTATAATAAATATATTTATTACTGTAAAAAAATTAACATTGCCATTATACCATATTTAACTGAAAAAAGCAATAGTTTTTGTGCATTCTATTAATTAAGCTAGTTGCCACGTAAATTAGTTCGAAAACAATTGATTCACAAATTTAATTTGCTCATCACACATTTCTTTATTATTTTGAATAATGTAAAATTCTTGAAATAACTCAAAATCAGTTTTTGTATTTAAGTCCATTGATACGCTTGTTGTATTTTCACTAGCTTTAGTTTTGTTATTTTCAAAATCTATTTTCATTATATTAGGGTAAACATCTCTTAATTGTCCTATTGCATCGTAAATTTCATCTTCATCTGTTAATGTTGCATGAATATAGTCGTTGGTATTATTAAGAGCTGAAATATTTTTGTCGATTAGATGTGCAATAGGTCCTTTTATCTCTCTTAAATCATTATTAGGGCTTAATAAAACTTTATCAAATAAAACTTCACTTTTATCTAGCATAGTTACAGCCGTTACAGATTTCTTATGATTAACTTCTGAAAAGGAGTATTTCAACGGAGAGCCTGAATAACGTATAGTTTCTCTGCCAACTTTTTGACTTTTATGCAAATGACCTAGTGCAACATAATCAAACTTATCAAATGCTGAAGCATCAACGTTATCTATACCACCGACTGATATACTTTCAGATTCAGAACGTTCAGGAGTTTCAATTCCACTTGTAACAAATTGATGTGCAACCAAGATATTTCTTTCATCAGTATTGATTTCAGTGTTCTCAATTATAATTTTTATAGCATCATCATATGTAGTAATGTTAGCGTCTGGATAAAACGCAGAAACTAATGCTGGTTTTACAAAAGGCAAAGCATATATATTTATAATACCATACTCATCATTAAACATATATTTTTTCATTTTACCATCAAAAATGCCATTAATATATACATTATTTTTCTCCATTAGTCTGCTACCAAAGTTAAGGCGTTCAGAAGAATCATGGTTACCACTAATCATTATTATAGAAATATTAATTGAAGTCAACTTTGTTAAAAAATTATCTAATAGAATAACTGCCTCGTTATTGGGAATTGTTTTATCATATACATCTCCAGCAATAATGATTGCATCTATTTCTAAATCTTCAGCAATTCTTAAAATTTGTTCTAAAATTTGTTTCTGTTCATCTATCATTGAAAACTCATTAACACGTTTACCTAAATGTAAATCAGCTAAATGTAAAAATTTCATTATAACACACCTCGTTTTTTATCTTTAATTATACACTATATTTTAAATAATGTAAATTTAAAATATAAATATCTCTATTTTAATCATTGCTAAATTATATGAAATATGATATAATATAAAATGTATAT
>CAZSZG010000090.1:0-4648 GCA_964610805.1 uncultured Oscillospiraceae bacterium | reverse complement strand
ACATCAAAATAGAGGAGATAATTTTTGCTTTGACGTCTTGACAATATCTATACTTTGTTATATACTAATAAATAGTTTATTTGTAACCACAATATATAGTATCGAACTGGAGGTTCTAAATTATGATAATACAAATATTGAAAAGGGACGGGCGTAAAGTCCCTTTTAATATCGAAAAAATTGCAAATGCGATTTTTAAAGCAGCTCAATCCGTTGGTGGAACAAATTTTGAGGAGTCAATGAATACAGCTGTTTCTGTCTGCAACTTGATTGAGGAGAAATATAATACCGAGACCCCTACTGTTGAAGAAGTTCAGGATATGGTGGAAAAGGTTCTTATTGAAAATGGACATGCTAAAACTGCAAAGGCTTATATTCTATACCGTTATGAAAGAACACGTTCAAGGGAAATGAATACAAATCTTATGAAAGTTCTTACAGATTTAACGTTTAAGTCTGCAAAGGATAGCGACATTAAGCGTGAGAACGCAAATATAGATGGCGACACTGCAATGGGTACGATGTTAAAATATGGTTCAGTGAGTGCGAAAGAGTTTTATGAGCTGTATGTTCTTGATCCAAAGCACGCTAAAGCTCATTCAGAGGGAGATATACATATTCATGACTTGGACTTTCTTACATTAACTACCACTTGTTGTCAGATAGATTTAATTGAGCTTTTCAAAAATGGTTTCTCAACTGGTCATGGCTTTCTAAGAGAGCCTAATGAAATTGCAAGCTATTCTGCTTTGGCTTGTATTGCAATTCAGTCTAATCAAAACGATCAGCATGGTGGACAAAGTGTTCCAAACTTTGATTATGCTATGTCAGATGGCGTGAAAAAAACTTATAGAAGACGTTATATGCAAAACATTGCAAGATGCTTGAACTTGCTTGCTTCTGTGGATAATTATGATGAAACAGCTAAGAAAATTGTAACTGATGTTCATGAGGAAACGGGATTATATCCTATTCTTTCAAATGAAAATGATTATCAGAAATATGAGATTGAAAAGCTACTTGAATATACCGATAAGGAAACTGCTGAAAAAATACAGGCTTTTACGTTGAAATCAGCGTTCAAGGAAACTAATCGTGCTACATATCAGGCTATGGAGGCACTTATTCATAACCTTAATACTATGAACAGTAGGGCAGGGGCTCAAACTCCTTTTAGTTCAATTAATTATGGTACTGATACAAGTCCTGAGGGGCAGATGGTAATTGAAAATATTCTTTTGGCTAATGAGGCTGGCTTAGGAAATGGCGAAACGCCTATTTTCCCAATACATATTTTCAAGGTTAAAGAGGGTATTAATTATAATCCTGAAGACCCTAATTATTATTTATTAAAGCTTGCTTGTCGTGTTTCTGCAAAGCGATTGTTCCCTAATTTCTCATTTTTAGATGCTCCGTTTAATCTTCCTTATTATAAAAAAGGTGATTATAATACTGAGGTTGCATATATGGGATGTAGAACTCGTGTTATGGCAAATGAATATGACCCAACAAGAGAAATTGTGTGTGGCAGAGGAAACCTTAGCTTTACTTCTATAAATTTACCAAGACTTGCTATCAAGGCAGACCATAATATTGGTGCATTTTTCGATAGCCTTGATGAAATGATGGAGCTTACTATTAGTCAGCTTATGCATAGATTTAGAATTCAGGCAAGTAAAAAGGTTAGAAACTATCCGTTTTTAATGGGACAAGGTATTTGGATTGATTCTGAAAAATTAGGAGCTGATGACAGCGTTGAGGAAATCCTAAAGCATGGTACACTTTCAATTGGATTTATCGGACTTGCTGAAGCCTTAAAGGCACTTATAGGTGCACATCATGGCGAAAGTGAGGAGGCACGAGAGCTAGGTCTTGAAATAGCATCAAAGATGCGTGCAAGGCTTGATGAAGAATCAAAACGAACAGGTATGAATTTCAGCTTGCTTGCAACGCCTGCTGAGGGCTTATCGGGAAGATTTGTTAGAATTGATGCAGAACGTTTTGGCGTGATTGAGGGCGTTACTGATAGAGATTACTATACAAATTCATTCCATGTGCCTGTGTATTATCCAATTAGTTCCTTTGAAAAGATAAAAATTGAAGCACCTTATCATGGCTTAACAAATGCTGGACATATCAGCTATGTTGAACTTGACGGCGACCCAGTGGATAATTTAGGTGCTTTTGAAAAGGTTGTTCGTTGTATGAAGGAGTCTGGCATTGGTTATGGCTCAATTAATCACCCTGTTGACAGGGACCCTGTATGTGGGTACACTGGTATTATTAATGATGTTTGTCCAATGTGTGGACGACGTGAGGACGACCATGAGGTTGCGTTTGATAGAATAAGAAGAATAACTGGCTATCTTGTAGGAACGGTTGACAGGTTTAACAATGCAAAGCGTTCAGAGGTTGAGGACAGAGTTAAGCATATTATTTAGGTTGGTGTTATATAATAATGGAAGTAAGAATTGCTGGAACGGCAAATGATTCAATAGTTGATGGACCTGGATTAAGGTTTACTATTTTCACTCAAGGCTGTCCACATAATTGTGAGGGTTGTCATAATCCCCAGACGCATGCATTTGATGATGGAGAGATTATTAGTATTGAGAAGCTTTACGAAAGGATTACAAAAAATCCTCTGCTTGATGGAGTAACATTTAGTGGTGGTGAGCCTTTCTGTCAAGCAATTCCCCTTGCAAGGATTGGGGAGAAAGTCCATGAACTTGGCTTGGATATAATTACTTATACTGGTTATACTTTTGAATATCTGCTTGAAAATGCTGATGAAGATAATGGGTATCTTGAACTTTTAAGGGTTACTGATTTTCTTGTTGATGGCAAATTTGAAATTGATAAAAAAAGCTACTTGTTGAAATTTAGGGGTAGCTCGAATCAACGATATATTGACTGTAAAAAAAGCTTAAAAACAGGTAAGGTTTGCATTATAGATGACTAGGAGGACGACGTGAAAAAAGTCAAAATATTATTTCTGACAGTTATAATTTTAATAACATCACTTACTTTCGGTTGCTCACGCAATAAGAGTGATGGCTCTGACTTTCTTTTTAATTGTAGCCTTTTGGGGAATCCTCAAAATCTAGATCCCCAAATGGCAACAGATACTTCCTCCTTTACGGTTATAAAAAACATGTATTCAGGGCTTTTAAAGCTTGATGGCAACGGCGTTCTGACTAATGATATAGCCAAAAGTTACACTATTTCAGATGATGGTTTGAAATATACTTTTGAGTTAAGGGATAACTGCTACTGGAATTCAAAGGACTTTGAGGAGGGCGAGGAAATTAAAGTCACTGCTAAAGATTTTGTTTTTGCATTTCAGCGAATATTTAACGCACAAATGCAATCGCCATATAGCAAGGACTTTATTTGCCTTAAAAATGCTAATGCAATAACAAATGGAGATATGGATTATGCAAACATTGGTGTTACTGCTGTGAGTGATTATCAACTTGAGATAGAGCTAGATTACCCTAACGCAAACTTCCTCACATTGCTGACAACTCCACCTGCTATTCCATGTCATGAGGGGTTTTTTAATAGCACAAAGGGGCGATATGGGCTTGATAAGGATTCCGTAATTTCAAATGGCTCTTTCTATCTGACAGAGTGGTTTTACGACCAATATGGACCAGAGAATATTCTTATAATGCGTCGTAATAGCTTTAATTCAGAGGTAAATAAGGTTTATCCGTCATCATTAAAATTTAATATTGAAAAAGACTATGATTCACAGCTTAAAAACTTTAAAGATAAAAAAACTGATTACATTCTTACCGATGTTTATCCCGATAAGTTTGATAAAAAGGAGTACACGATTAACGAGTATGAATGTTCTACTCTTGGAATTATTTTTAATTTAAATGATGAAGTTTATTCAAATGAAAATATCAGAAATGCCTTTGCGTTGAGTATTAATAGAGAGGGCTTGCAAAGTGAGCTGAAAACTAATGAGGTTTCCGTTGCAAGTGCTATTGTGCCACCAAATACTATTTTGCTGAATAAAAGTTATCGTGAACTTGTGGCAGAAGAACATTTAAGTGAATATAATGAAAGTAAGGCAATAAAATCGCTTGAAGATGGCATGGCTGAACTGAATATAAGCTCTTTGGATACGGTTAAAATATTGGTCGCAGAAAATACGATTAACTCCGATTATATGCACTTTTTTACTCAAAAGTGGCAACAGATTTTTGGTATATATATTGGATTTGAAACTGTAACACAAAGTGAATATGAGAAAAAATTGCGTGATGGGGATTATCAAATTGCAATATCCGAAGTAACTGGAAATTACAACAGTGTTTTCTCGGTTTTGAGTAATTTCTCAAGTGAAAACAATACATTTGGCTATTCAAGTGTTGAAACTGATAATCTTTTATCAAATGTTGAATCAACCTCTAGTCTTAGTGAATGTGTTGGTATTTTTCGTGATATAGAAAAGCAAATAATCAGCGATAGCTCCTTTATACCTATATTTTATAAGAAAGAGTTTTTGGTATTTAGGAAAACTAATGTTGATATAGTTTATCACCCATTTTCAAGGCAGGTTGACTTTCAAATTGCAAAATACTTTGAGGATTAAGGAGGGGTTTATAGGGTTGTTTCCCCAAAATAAAAGCAA
>CAZSZG010000089.1:0-4651 GCA_964610805.1 uncultured Oscillospiraceae bacterium | reverse complement strand
AGGTTTTCTAAAGAGGTTGACGAAACTGTTAACGCTTTCAACTCCTCCATTGCATTTGATGCAAGAATGTATAAAGATGACATAGAGGGTAGTATTGCTCATGCGAAAATGCTTGGCGATTGCAATATTATTTCCAAAGAGGATAGCAAAGAAATAATCGTTGGGCTTAAAGAAATTCTTGCTGATATTGAAAATGGAACGCTTGAATTTGATATGACAGCTGAGGATATTCATATGTTTATTGAGTCGGAGCTTACTAATAGGCTTGGTGATGTCGGTAAGCGTCTTCATACTGCACGTTCTAGAAATGACCAAGTTGCTGTTGATATTAGGTTGTATCTTCGTGAACAGATTGTTGAGATAATTACTGTACTAAAAGAGCTGACAGCTACTCTTTGTAGGCTTGCTAGAGAGAATATGGATACTGTAATGCCTGGATATACACATTTGCAAAGGGCACAGCCGATTACTTTTGCACATCATCTAATGGCTTATGCTCAAATGCTTTTAAGGGATATTGAACGGCTTGAAGATACAAACAAACGCATGAATTATTGCCCACTTGGAAGTGGAGCGTTGGCTGGAACGACTTATCCTATAAACAGACAGCAGACTGCTGAAGATTTAGGATTTACTGCACCGATGGTTAATAGCCTTGACGGTGTTTCAGATAGAGATTTTTGTGTGGAACTTGCTTGTGCTATATCGCTTATCATGACGCATTTATCACGTTTTTCTGAGGAGATTATTTTGTGGTGTTCATGGGAGTTTAAGTTTATTGAACTTGATGATGCTTATGCAACTGGTTCTTCAATCATGCCACAAAAGAAAAATCCAGATATTACGGAGCTTATTCGTGGCAAGACAGGGCGTGTTACGGGTGATTTGGTAACATTGCTTTCAATGCTTAAAGGCTTGCCACTTGCTTATAATAAGGATATGCAGGAGGATAAAGAGGCAATTTTTGATGCTGTTGATACGGTTTTGCTTTGCACAAAAACCTTTATACCGATGCTTGCGACTATGAGGATTAATAAGGAAAATATGCGTAAGGCTGCTGCTAAGGGCTTTATTAATGCTACTGATTGTGCAGATTATCTTGTTAAAAAGGGTATGCCTTTCAGAGATGCGTATAAAATTACAGGTACACTTGTTGCTTTTTGTATCGAAAAAGGGTTGACGCTTGAAACACTGCCGATTGAGGAGTATAAGAAAATGTCGGAGCTTTTTGCTGATGATATTTATACTGCAATTAACCTTGAAACTTGTGTTAATCAGCGTACTTCTGAGGGTGGACCATCACCTGTATCGGTAATTAAGCAAGTTGAATATACGGAAAATAAAATAAAATAAACTGGATTGGGGAGGTTAAAAGTGGCTACTAAGGTGTATATTGATGGACAGGAAGGTACAACGGGGCTGAAAATTCTTGAACGCTTTGAGGGCAGGAAAGATGTTGAGATTTTGAAAATTGATGAGGATAAGCGAAAGGATTTGAGGGAGAGAAAACGTCTTATTAATTCGTCAGATTTTACGTTTCTTTGTTTGCCTGATTATGCGGCGATAGAGGCTGTTTCACTTGTTGAGAATGAAAATGTAAGAATAATTGATGCCTCAACTGCACATAGAACCAATAGTTCATGGGCATATGGTTTTCCTGAGCTATCTAATGAACATAGAGCAAAAATAAAGAACTCAAAGAGAGTTGCTGTTCCAGGCTGTTATGCAAGTGGGTTTATTTCCCTTGTTTATCCATTGATTCAGTCAGGTCTTTTGCAACCACATTACCCAATATTTGCTTATGCTACATCGGGTTATAGTGGTGCTGGTAGAAAGATGATTGAAAAGTATGAGAGCAAGAATCGTCCTACGGAAATGGATAGTCCTATGCAGTATGCTTTGGATCAAAATCATAAGCATCTTCCAGAAATGCAAGCTATTTCAGGGCTTGCGTATAAGCCAATGTTTAACCCAATAATTTGTAATTATTATAGTGGTATGACTGTTACTATTCCAATTCAGTCAAGGCTCTTGCACCGTTTGGTGGATATTCAAGACTTTTGGAATGTGTATGACAAGCATTATAAAAATCAGAATTTTGTTAAGGTTAAAAAGCTTGCTGGTGAGGGTGAGCTTAATGGAGGATTTTTGCCTTCTAATTATCTAAGTGGAAATAATAAAATGGAGATTTTTGTTTTCGGAAATAATGAGCAGATTTTATTATGTGCTTGCCTTGATAATCTTGGTAAGGGTGCTTCTGGTGCTGCTGTTCAATGCTTGAATATTATGATGGGTATTGATGAAAGAACGGGTTTATTGTAAAATTTATCACACTTAAAAAAGCTTTACGCTTTGTAAATTATAGTAAAAAAGGTGATGTTATTGAAACTTCATAAATTTAAAGATTTTAAGTATATTGATGGTGGGGTTTGTGCTGCAAAGGGCTTTCTTGCTAATGGAATACATTGTGGGATTGCTCGTAAGGCATTGACTTCAAGCGAAGAAAATAACCAAAAGGCAAACGCTGTTAGCGATACTAAAAAGAAAAACGATTTGGCACTTATTTATTCAAAAGAGTATTGCAATACTGTTGCTGTTTATACTACAAATAAAGTCAAGGGTGCACCTATTCTTGTCACAAAAGAGAATATCAAGGACGGGTTGGCTAAGGCTGTTATCGTAAATTCAGTTAATGCTAATACTTGTAATGCTGATGGCGTTGAGAAAGCTAAAAAAATGTGTGAGCTTACTGCTAATCAGCTTAAAATAAGTGCTGATGATGTTATAGTTGCGTCAACAGGCGTTATTGGGCAGGTTTTACCGATTGAACCAATTGAAAAGGGTATGGAAGAACTGGTTAAGGGGCTGTCCGATAAGGGTAATAAGTCTGCTCTTGAGGCGATTATGACTACTGATACTATGGAAAAGGAAATTGCTGTTGAGTTTCAGCTTGGTGGTAAGAAATGTACTATGGGTGGTATGCTAAAAGGTAGTGGAATGATTCATCCTAATATGGCAACTACGTTGACTTTTATTACCACTGATGTGAAGATTAAAACAGAATTTTTGCAGATGGCTTTAGACGATGTTGTTAAGACTACTCTTAATAGAGTTAGTGTTGACGGCGATACTTCGACTAATGATATGGTTAGTGTTATGGCATCTGGACTTGCTGGGAATGATGAAATTTGTGGCGAAAATGATGACTATTTACAGTTCAAAAATGCATTGTATATCGTGCTTATGAATTTGGGCAAAATGATGGCTCGTGATGGTGAGGGTGCTACTAAGCTTATCGAATGTATTTGTACTGGGGCAAACTGCGAAAAAACTGCTGAAATAGTTGCGAAAAGCGTTATTACTTCAAGTCTTTTTAAGGCTGCTATGTTCGGTGAGGACGCTAACTGGGGAAGAATACTTTGTGCTATCGGTTATGCTGATGCTGAATTTGATATAGATGAAGTTGATGTTTCTATTTCATCAGATGCTGGAAAAATTGATGTATGTAAAGACGGTGCTGGATTGGATTTCTCCGAAGATGAGGCGAAAAAAATACTTATGGAGGAAGAAATAAAGATTATTATCAGTATCGGTGACGGTGAAAGTAAGGCTATCGCTTGGGGTTGCGATTTAACATATGATTATGTAAGAATTAATGGCGATTATCGCTCATAACATAATATAATAGTAGGAGAATTTTATGGAGCAAATTTCTAATACAATACGTTCACAGGTGCTTATAGATGCACTTCCTTATATTCAAAGGTATAATAATAAAATTGTTGTGATAAAATATGGTGGGAACGCTATGACGAATGGCGAGCTGAAACAGGCTGTTATGAGTGATATTGTTCTGCTGACTTTGGTTGGCGTTAAGGTCGTGCTTGTGCATGGCGGTGGCCCTGAAATTAACGATATGCTAGGAAAGCTTGGCATAGAAAGCAAGTTTATCGGTGGACTTCGTTATACTGATAAGGATACCGTTGATGTCGTTAAAATGGTGCTTGCTGGTAAGGTTAATAAGGAATTGGTTGCTCTCCTTACCGAAAATAAAGGGAATGCTCTCGGTCTTTGTGGGATTGATGGCAATATGCTTATCGCAGAAAAACTAGACGGTGAAGTCGATTTGGGCTATGTAGGCGATATTGTTAAGGTTAATACTAAACCTATTATGGACACTCTTGACAATGGTTATGTGCCAGTTATCGCAACCGTTGCAAGCAGTAAGGATGGGCAAACTTATAATGTTAATGCTGATACTGCTGCCTCAAGAATTGCTGCTGAACTAAATGCTGAAAATCTGATCCTTATGACCGATATTGCTGGGTTATTAAGAGATGCGTCAGACCCGTCAACTCTTATCCCGTCCGTTAATGTCAGCGAAGTCCCTTTCATGAAAAGACAAGGTATTATTTCAGGTGGTATGATTCCTAAAATAGATTGCTGTGTTGAGGCTGTTAGACGTGGTGTGAAGAAAACTTCCATCATCGACGGCAGAGTTCCTCATTCTATATTAATCGAAATATTGTCTAATGAGGGTATCGGTACACAGTTTAAGTAAGCCTTACGGCTTATGGGGCTGCTCGCCCCATACCCTCGCCAGTTTTTTGAAAAAAACTGGACTAAAAACTTTTAATGCTGACATAAGGAG
>CAZSZG010000088.1:0-4653 GCA_964610805.1 uncultured Oscillospiraceae bacterium | reverse complement strand
TTGCTGGTGCAGTTGTACTATCACCAACAGCAAGAGAAAATGCTAACTGTGTATATGATGAATTACTAAATATGGCTGATAATATGCAAATAGCTAATTTCCTAGTTTTCAAGCTTACTCAAGCTGATTTAGGTCCACAAAATAAATAAAAGTACACAATAACTAAAATAAAATGCCTGACTTTTATAAGTCAGGCATTTTTGTGTTTTATAACTGATCTAGGCACTGCCTGTATGAGTTTCATTAGTTATTTTGACACCTATATGTACCCCAAAACAAGCAAAATCAAACCAATTTAACCAATACCCTAAAAATAAAAAAGCCCACATAACCAACGCATACACGCTAATTATGTGGGCTTTTCATGGAGCTGACGAACGGATTTGAACCGTCGACCTACGCCTTACCAAGGCGTTGCGCTACCTACTGTGCCACGTCAGCAACAAGACTTTTAAATTATACTATAAAATCGTACAAAAGTCAATACAAAAAAAGAATTTTTCATAATTATCTATAAGTTATAAAAGTATTTTTGAGAAAATAACAAAAAAGGCTGTTTGTTACTTTGGGTTTATATTTATTTAATTAACATACCCCTTGACTATTCGTGGTGTTATGTAGTAAAATGATTATCGTGACATATTTTTATTTAACATAAACCCCTTGATTATACTGCTAGATAGTAATAATCAAGGGTTTATTATGGTAGAATAGTTTTTGCTTATTTCTGCATAAACTTATTTTCATGGAAAGATATTTTATTGCTGATTGTAACACCAATACCAATCTTCACATTGCAGGCCTTGCTGTTGGGGGTTAACTTCACGGCTAACGAGACCTGTATAAGTTTTAGGTGGCCTAATCATAGTTGGCTGACTAGGCTGCCAATTTGCAGGTGTGACAACATTATATGTATCTGTTGTCTGGAGTGCTGTAAGTAGTCTTAATATTTCTGGAATACTTCTTCCATTTGTCAATGGATAGACAAGAATAGCTCGAATTATCTGGTCAGGGTCTATAAAATACACATTACGAACCGTTTCTTGTGTGCTTACGTTGGGAGCAATCATTCCATATAACTTAGCGATTTCGCCCACTCTATCAGCAATTAAAGGGAAAGGCACGGTAATTCCTGTTGCATTATAAATAGAATGAACCCATGCAAGATGAGATGGATTACTGTCTATACTCAATCCTAATAATTGAGCATTTTTGTTTACAAATTCTTGATTTGCCTGTGAAAATGCAACAAACTCCGTAGTGCAAACAGGTGTAAAATCGCCAGGATGCGAAAAAAACACTACCCATTTTCCCTTATAATCCGACATTTTTATAGGTCCCATAGTTGTATCGGCAATAAAATCTGGAGCAGTCATACCAATACTTAAACTTGTTGAATTCAATTAATCACCACCAATCTTTATAACATAGTATATGCATTTAGTTGTTAACCCGTAACATGATTTTTTAACTATTTACATATGATTACAACTTAAATGGATAATTTATTTATTATAATATTATTTAAAGTATGTATATCACTTGACATAATTACTTAAATGAAATATAATAATGTTAATGAATTATAAACAATTTATTAATAAAAAAATGTTTATTAGAATAAATTGTTAGTTTTCTCATTATATGAGTATGCCCATATAGATAAATTGCTCATTTTTTTATTTATGGACAGGCATAAAGCAATATTTTTTTAATCAGAAAGGAAAATTATATGAACCACGTCACTAAATTAATAAATGAAATGATAACATATTTTACAGGAGACGCAAAAAGAATTAACCATTTTATTAAGGTGCACTCATTTGCAAAAATAATTATGGAGTTAGAGGAAATTGATAGTGAGATGCACGATATTATCGAGGTTGCAGCTTTAACGCATGATATTGGAATAAAGGTTTGTGAGGAGAAATACAATACTTGTTCAGGTAAATATCAAGAAATTATGGGACCAGCTGTTGCAAAGAAGTTGCTTTTGGAACTTGGATATGATGAAAGTTTGGTTGAGAGAGTGTGCTATTTGGTGGGACATCATCACACATACACGAATATTGATGGTGTTGATTATCAGATATTAGTTGAAGCAGATTTACTTGTAAATATTTATGAGAAAATGATTCCTACAGAAGAAGTAGTTAATATTAAGGAAACTATTTTCAAGACTAAAACGGGAATAAGACTGCTTGAAGAATTGTTCTTATCATCAAACTAAAACTTTTATTGATTATAATTACGTAGATTTGTGAGTATAATTTTATAATAGGTAAAATTATACTCAGCTTTGAATGCTTTATAACCTGAGGGGGAAGGCATATGATATGTAGTTTAATGGATTTACGAAATAAGGAAGTAGTAAATATCAGCAATGGAGAAAAGCTGGGATTTGTGGATGATATAGAAATTGATACGGATACATCGACTGTGATAGCACTTATAGTTTATGGCAGAGATAGGCTTTGGGGGCTTTTTGGAAGAGATGAGGATTTAATTATCAGTTGCAAGGAAATTAAGCTAATAGGAAAAGACACTATATTGGTGGCACATAATAGTGACAATGAAGAATCAAGGCAATCATATACAAAACCAACAAAATCCAAGGCATTCAGCTTTGAAAATTTGTATAAGTAAACAAAGTATTTTACTTGAAAATGTCATGGAAATATGTTATAATGTTAAAGCAGTTCACACGCTCATGTTTTTGCGATTAGGTTCCTTGAAAAAGGTTGGTTGCAAGCTAAGCTGGGCGGAGGATTAAAAAAACCAAAATATAGGAGGAAAACTCATGGGAGTAGTATCAATGAAGCAACTTCTTGAAGCTGGTGTTCACTTCGGACATCAAACAAGAAGATGGAATCCAAAAATGGCACCATATATTTTTACAGAAAGAAACGGCATCTACATTATCGACTTGCAGAAAACAGTGAAGAAGCTTGAAGAAGCTTATATGTTCGTTCGTGACCTTTCTGCTCAAGGTGAATCAGTTCTTTTTGTAGGAACTAAGAAACAAGCTGGTGACTCGATTAAGGAAGAAGCTCAAAGAGCAGGTGCACATTATGTTAATGCACGTTGGCTTGGCGGAATGATGACAAACTTCAAGACAATAAGAAGAAGAATTGACCGTTTGGCTCAACTAAGAGTAATGGAAGCTGACGGAACATTTGATTTATTGCCTAAGAAGGAAGTTGTTAAGTTAAACCTAGAAATAGAAAAGCTTGAAAAGTTTTTGGGTGGCATTAAGGATATGAAAAAGTTGCCTGGTGCGTTGTTTATTGTTGACCCAAGAAAAGAAAGGATTGCAGTTGCAGAAGCTAAGAAGCTAAATATTCCAATAGTAGCTATCGTAGATACAAACTGTGACCCTGATGAAATTGATCATATAATACCTGGTAATGATGACGCAATAAGAGCAGTTAAGCTTATTTCTGGGGCAATTGCTAGTGCAATTATTGAAGGCAGACAGGGTGAAGATGAAGTTGAAGAAGTTAAAACAGTAGTAGAAACACCAGAACAAGTTACTGAATAGAATAATTTGCCCGAATATGATAAAGATATATTCGGGCATTTCAAATAAAAAAATAGACAAGTATTATAATGTAATGGAGGAAAAATAATATGGCTAATTATACTGCTAAAGACGTTAGTGAGCTTCGTAAAAGCACAGGTGTTGGTATGATGGATTGCAAAAATGCACTTGTAGAAGCTGATGGAGATATGGAAAAAGCAGTTCTTATTCTTAGAGAAAAGGGATTGGCAACACAGGCTAAAAAATCAGGAAGAGTAGCAGCTGAAGGCTTAGTTATATCTATGGTTGATGAGAGTAAAAAAGCTGGTGCAATTGTAGAAATCAACTCTGAAACTGATTTCGTAGCAAAAACTCCTGACTTCAAAGCTTTTGTTGAAAGCGTTGCAAAAACAATTGTTAATGAAAATCCTGCTGATATGGATGCATTATTAAAGACGAAGCTAGAAGGTTCAACTGAAACTGTTGAGGAAGCTCTTCAGACTCTTTTCTTAAAAATTCGTGAAAATCTTCAAATCAGACGTTTTACACGTTTAGAAGGAATACTTGTTCCATATATTCATGGTGAGGGAAGAATAGGCGTTTTAGTTAAGCTTGAATCTGATATAGATTCATCTAATGAAGAATTGCTTGCTTGTGGTAAGGATTGTGCATTGCAGATTGCAGCATTAAACCCTGCTTATTTAAATAGAGAAGATGTTCCTGATTCAGTTATTGAATCTGAAAAGTCAATAATGAAAATTCAAATGTCTGAAGATCCTAAGATGGCTAATAAGCCTGAACAGGTAATTGTAAAAATTGTTGAAGGTAAGATTAGAAAATATTACTCAGAGAATTGCTTACTTGAACAGGAATTTGTTAAGGATGGCGACTTTACAGTTGCTAAGTATGTAGATAGCATTGCAAAGAAGCTTGGCGGTTCAATAAAGGTTGCTGAATTCGTTCGTTACGAAAGAGGCGAAGGAATTGAAAAGAAAGAAGAAAACTTTGCTGATGAAATTGCAAAGATGATTAAGTAAATAATTCACACTATATTATAAAAAAAAGAGCATGGCAGTCCTCAACATCATTAAGTTAAGCCACGGTCAAGGCGAGGCGGTCAAGAGAAAGCATCA
>CAZSZG010000087.1:1219-4657 GCA_964610805.1 uncultured Oscillospiraceae bacterium | reverse complement strand
GATTAACTCCGACAGCATTTTTTATTATGGTGTAAGTCTATTAATATCTCTTGGGAACATACTTGCTTGTCTAACATTGGTTAAATTGAGTAGTTTCATAACCAATCTTTCAAGCCCGATTCCGAGCCCACCATGTGGAGGAAGTCCGTATTTATGTGCATCAAGGTAATGTTTGAAATCTTCTGGGTCAAGTTCCATTGCCTTTAGCTTTGCGATTTGCTCATCATAATTATGAATACGTTGCCCACCACTTGTTATTTCAAGACCTCTGAAAAGCAAGTCGAATTTGCAAGCAAAACGAGGGTCTTCCTTATCATTCATAGCATAGAATGGAGGCTTTGAAGATGGGAAGTGAGTTACGAAAATAAATTCAGAATTATGCTCTTTTTTAGCATATTCGCATAAATTCACTTCATCCTCAGGTTCTAAATCAAGCTTATTTTTCGAGCCTTTATCGCCAAGTATTTCCTTTGCCTCAAGCAGAGTAAGAACAGGAATTTCGTCAATAACAGGAAGTTTAGCATCTAAAATTTTAAGCTCAGGCTGATAATTTTCCTCAAGATACTTCATAACATATTTTAGCATTGCAGTTTCCATACTCATAACATCATACATACTTTCTATAAAGCCCATCTCGAAATCCAAGCCAATATACTCGTTAATATGCCTTGATGTAGAGTGCTTTTCAGCACGATAAACAGGTGCAATTTCAAAAACTCTATCAAAGAAAGCGATAGCAGTTTGCTTATAGAACTGAGGAGATTGGTTTAGGAAAGCAGGCTTATCGAAATATTCAATATGAAAAATATTCGCTCCACCCTCAGCACCCTGAGCAACGATTTTTGGTGTATGAATTTCAGTAAAGTCATTTTCTATCATAAACTCTCTAAATCCATTGCATACGCCTTCTTGAATTTTAAAAATTGCTCTTTCATATGGATTTCTAAGTGAAACAGAACGCAAATCCAAATTAATATCCAAAGAACAGCCTAATTTTTTATGTGAAACATGCAAAGGATAGTCGTTATACATTTTTGCAATAACTTCTATAGATTTCAGCAAGATTTCAATACCATTATAGGCTCTCTCATCCTCTTTAACATTACCAACAACCTTAACATAACAGCCCTCTCTCACGTCATCAAGCGAGTCACTGCAATTCTCAGGTGAGTAAATAGTCTGAATAAGATGCCTACCTGTTCGCAAAACAACAAAAGCAAATTCGCTCATTTTTCTTACTTTATGAACACAAGCAGAAATTTCAATGTCCTTACCGATAGAATTTTGAGCCTCTTTGACATCAAATTCCTTAATAAGCTGACTACCGTCAATTTTTATCATATGAAAAAACACACTCCAATCAATATATGGTAAATTTAATTATTTTAATTTAGCTTCAAGAGTTTCCTTAATAACCTTAGGTGTGCAAACTCCCTTTAGGTTTTTGGTGCATTGCCCCATCAAGAACCCAAATACTTTAGTATCACCGTTTTTGTACTGCTCAACAACGGCAGAATTTTTAGCTAAGATAGCAGAAATAATCTCATTAACCTTAGACATATCAGTAACAATAAGGAATCCGTTTTCCTTAGCAATATCTTCAGGGGACTTCCCAGTTTCAATCATAAAGCGTAATATTGTCTTTGCGTCATTTTTAGAAACCTTATCCGTATCAGCCATCTCAGCTAAAACAGCAAATTCCTTAGCTGAAAACGGTAAGTTGTCCATTGACACTTCGCCAAGATTTACACGTCTTAAAAGCTCTACTGTTATAAAATTTGAGATACTTTTTGGATTATTATATAATTTTACTGTATCATCATAAAAATCAGAAACAGTTTTTTGGTTTACAATAATCTGTGCATCAGTTTCAGACAAACCAAATTCATTAATATAACGGTCAAGCCTCTTGTGAGGTAATTCTGGCATCTCTGCCTTTATAGCTTCCAAATCCTCGTCAGATAAGTTAACCTGTGGAATATCAGGGTCAGGGAAATAGCGATAGTCATGTGCATCCTCTTTACTTCTCATTGACTTTGTATCGCCATGATTATCATTATAACGGCGAGTTTCCTGAACAACTCTTCCACCGCTATCAAGTAGCTTTGACTGACGCTTTATCTCATATTCAATCGCACGAACAATTGATTTTAACGAGTTAAGATTTTTAATTTCTGCCCTTGTTCCCAATTCAGTATCAGTAGATTTCATCAATGAAATATTAACATCACAACGCAAAGCACCTTGCTCCATCTTACAGCTACAAACGCCAGTATATTGCAACAACAAACTTACCTTTTCAACAAAAGCCTTAGCCTCTTCAGCAGAGTTAATATCTGGTTCTGTAACAATTTCAATAAGAGGAATTCCACCACGATTAAAGTCAGCGAGTGAAACACCGTTGAAGTCATCGTGTATAAGTTTTCCAGCATCTTCTTCAAGATGAATACGATTAAGTCTTATATTTTTTTCCTTGCCATCAACATTAACAGTTAGATTTCCATTAGTACAAATTGGAAATTCAAGCTGAGAAATCTGATAAGCTTTAGGTAGGTCAGGATAGAAATAGTTTTTTCTATCAAAAACTGAGAACTTATTAATTTCACAATTCATAGCCAAACCAGCCTTAACTGCATAATTAACAACAGTTTTATTTAAAACAGGCAAAGTACCAGGCATACTTGAACATCCAGGACAGCAACGTGAATTTTGTTCTCCACCGAATTCAGCACTGCATGAACAGAATATTTTTGAGTTAGTTAATAGCTCAGCGTGAATTTCAAGACCAATTACTGGTATATATGACATATAAAAACCTCCTTATATCAACTTTGGAGAAACAGCATTAAAGCCTTTCTCAAAAGCATCAGCAACTTGAATAATGGTTGCCTCATCAAATTTTTTGCCGACAATAGACATACCGATAGGCATACCGTTTGAGTCATATCCGCATGGTGTGGAAATTGCAGGAAGTGAAGCAATATCAATGGATACGGTACAAATATTAGACGGATAAGTCTTAAAAGGAGTTGTAATATTTTCATTTATTCCAGTAGCAGTGGACAATGCAGTTGGTGTTAAAATGACATCACATTGTTCAAAAATACTTGCATATTCTGCTACAAACCTTTGTCTTAAAGCCAAAGCTTTTTTATAATAATCATTATATTGTTCACTTGAAAGCACGAAGTTTCCAAGTAAAATTCTTCTCTTAACTTCATCACCAAAGCCCTCAGTTCTTGAGTTCATAACCAAATCGTTAAAAGTTTCACCCTTAGTTGAACGATGGCCATATTTTATACCATCAATACGGGATAGATTAGAAGCAACCTCAGCAGATGAAAGAATTAGATAAGTTGCAACAGCATATTTTAAGCTAGGCAAACTGCAATCTACAAGTTCAGCACCCATTTCTTTATACTTTTCAGCAGCAGCAAG
>CAZSZG010000087.1:0-1119 GCA_964610805.1 uncultured Oscillospiraceae bacterium | reverse complement strand
CCATATCGTGAAACTCGTCCGTATGTTGGCTTTAAGCCTGTAACACCACAGTATGAAGACGGTTGACGAATTGAACCACCTGTATCAGAGCCGATTGAAGCAGCACAAAGAGAGGCAGCAACGCTCGCAGCAGAGCCACCAGATGAGCCACCAGGAACTTTTGATAAGTCAAATGGGTTTTTTGTTTTTTCAAATATAGAGCTTTGGTTTGTAGATCCAACTGAAAATTCATCAAGGCTTGTCTTACCAAGCATAACAGCATTTTGTGCATTTAGCTTGTCAACAACAGTAGCGTTATATTGTGGAATAAAACTCTCAAGAGCTTTAGAGCCACAGGTAGTTTTTACGCCATCAGTGCAGATATTATCTTTAATTGAAATAGGAATACCACAAAGTGGACTTGAATTTCCACTATCAATTTTAGCTTGTGCATTTTTAGCAGAATCCATTGCAGATTCTTCAGTAACAGTGATATAGCTTTGGATTTTGTCATCAAATTTATTTATTCTATCGACATATTCCTGTGTTAATTCGATAGCAGAAATAGATTTCTTATCCAGCAAATCACGCATTTCTCTAAGTTTAAGATTTGTAACGTTCATGATACTCTCCCTCTATTCAACAACTTTTGGAACAATAAAACAGTTATCGCTGTTTACTGCATTCTTCAAAATTTTATCAGTAGCCATACTTTCTTTAGCAACATCTTCTCGCAAATCATTGACACGAATATTCCTATTATCGGCAAGGGGATCATATTCAATATCAACTTCCTTAACAATGTCCACAATTTCAATAATGTTGCTCATATCACTTGCAAATTTTTCTAATTCGTCATCAGTGAAACTTAGCTTACTAAGAGTGGAAAGGTGCGAAATCATCTGTAAATCCAATTTTAAAACCTCACTTTATAAAAAAATACCGATTTTATTAAGTGTACTATATAATTTGCAACTTTTTTGAAAGAGAAAATAAATACACTTTTTGAAATCATAAAAGATATTTAATATTATACTACATATTATAGTCTTTTGCAAGAATTTTTTTCTAGTAGGTGTGGACAAACGAAAGCCTAAAGAAAATCCACCAAAGAAAATGGTAGTTCACGAGATTTTTTAT
>CAZSZG010000086.1:0-5086 GCA_964610805.1 uncultured Oscillospiraceae bacterium | reverse complement strand
AGTGCCTACTCGACAGAACAAATGACTGGCGTATTTATCTCCACCATTGCACAAGCTATTATTGTTATACCAATGCTTGTTTTATGCAATTCAAATAGAATAAATCTCAAAAAAGATGTTCCATTCGGCAAATTTGGACTTGCTATTTACGTTATTTTCTTCTTACTTTGGGGAGCATTCTCCTTTGTCAAGCTTTGGGACGTCACGGGGAGCATTTCATTGCCTGTCAAAAACAAGGTATTCGCTGGATTTCTAATCGCAATAATCTGTTTATATGCGTCACGTTTAGGGCTTAAAGTTCTTGCAAGAAGTGCTGTTATCGTGCTTGGCTTACTTGCTCTTGCACTTGCTGTAATGCTTATCGGTGCTTACTCAAAAATAGAGATACTGAACCTTGTCAAAAACGAAAACAGCAAAAGCATATGGAACTATGCGTTAAATGATTTCTGTGAAAGTGGGGAACTGGTTGCACTCCTTGTACTATTAAACTTTACTAGAAGTCACCATAAAAAAGCAGTGTACTCATTCCTCACTGCAAAACTAGTAATAATTGAGTTTGTTTCCTTTATCGGAATAAGCGTAACAGGGCATCTTATGCAAGTAATTGAGTTTCCATTCTTTGAAATAGGTGCATACACTCAACCGTTCAGCACCCAACGTGCCGATTCAATTTACACTGTACTATTTACCTTTCTATGCGTTATAAACATCACTGTTCAGATTATATTAGCCTCCGTACTGATTGAGGAGATATTCCCTAAATATAAATTCAATGAGCTAACATCAATCATTTTAATGCTTATTATTTCTGTGGCAATAAATTCAACCGATATGGACTTCAATTTGATTTGGGGAGGATTAATAATTCTTCTCTCCGTAGTAGCACCACTTATAATGTATACAAGGAGGAAGATAAATGCTGAAGTACAAAAATCATAAACTCCAAGCATTATGCCTGTCAATCGCCCTACCTTTAATATTAAACGGATGTGGTAATACTGCCATTGAAGTAAGGGATAGAGCCTTTATTCAGGCTATTGGAATAGATGGAGAAAAAAATCCAAGCGTTGTTGTGAGCATTTTCGGGAATGACAGCGAAGAATATAGCACTTATAGTGGTGAGGGGAAAACTATATTTGAGGCAATTGCCGATGCTGAAACCAAACAGGATAAAAACCTTTTCATTGGGCATATTGAACTAATTGCATTGGGGCAGAGAAATCTTAAAGACGACCTTGAAATTCTCCTATCAAACAACCGAATATCGCCAAGCTGTACTGTTGTATATTCAGATAAAAATGCTGGCGAAATAATTTCTGATAAAAACAGTTGGAAACTCCTTGAAACAATAAAAATAAAGTCGAAAAGTGGCTATATATCAGAAAAAAGCGTCGCTAATGTGCTTGATGATATGCTAGGCTCTGACAAAGCAGCAGCAATTCCAATCATTGAAAATGATGAAATAAACATGGCTATTGTCGGTGAAAACGGGCTAAAGGGAATCTTAACTGAAACGGAATCTCATGGGTTATCGTGGCTTAGTGAAACAATAAAAACGCTCACTCTGCCCATAGAAATGGAAGATGAAATAGTTAATCTTCGTGTCGAAAATGCTAAATCAAGAGTTACTTCAACGATTGACGGAAACAAAATAACAACCACATTTCATATCAGTTTCACAGGTGATGTGCTTGAAAAGAATTATACAGCCGAACAAGTAAGCGAATCTGCACAGCAAGCAATTACTTCACTCTGTCAATCAGCAGTACAACGAACTGTTCACTCCCTTAATGCCGATGTTCTCAATATCGAAAAAAGCATAAAGGCAGCTGATTATGACTTCTATATGGAGAATAAAGACAATTGGTCGGAGATGCTGAAAAATGTCAATTTCAAGTATGAAGTAAAGTTAATAAAGTAAAATGATAAAGTTTAAATATAAATTTGAATTGTAGCGTAAAATAAACTCCTCTTTATAAATGAAAAAACAGGGTAACCTTTCAGTTATCCTGTTTTTTAGCTGTTTACTAATATTATAAATCTTACTGTCAATGCCCAAACTGCACTAAAACCAGTAACTTTATATTAATTCTTATTTCTATATTCAGACGGTGAACAGGCATAATGCTTGCGAAAGATTTCAGCATAATAGCTTGCTCCAATAAATCCAACCGAAACAGCAATTTCAGCAACTGACATATCTGTAGCCACCAACAAATCCGTACTTTTTCTAAGTCGATATGTGGTAATATAATTTCTTGTGGTTTGATTAAGATATTGCTTAAAAATCTCACAACATCTGCTTTTACATACCTTTCCTGCTTTCGCAATATCAGCTAGGGTAAGCTTTTCAGTATAATTTTTATGTATAAAATCAAGCATTTCTTTTAGCGAACAAAGCTCATAATTACATGGTTGAGGAGTGTCGCTTTGTGAGGGCATATTATCATAAAGCAGTTCCCAAGTTGCATAAATAATGCTTTGAATCTTTAGGGCGTTGCTTTCTTTTTCTTGCATATGCTCCTTATAAATACTGTGAATATTCTCGATGATTTCAGAAGTCCATTGCTTTTCCTTTGACAAAAAAGCGTATGTAAAATTATCGTTATTCACAACAGGGTTAATGAGTTTTTCCTCCATATATTCACTTGAACAAAGCAACATCGGGTGAACTACTACGCAAATGCAATCACATTTATTTTCCCCGATTGAAAAGCCATAGTGCATTTGCCGTGAATTTATAAACAAACCCTCACCTTTTTTAAGCTCAATACATTCTCCGTTAATGTTATAATTGAGATTTCCTTCAGTAACTAAAAAGAACTCAACATCGTCATGCCAGTGGCACTCAACAGCTAAATCATAGTCAATTTCAAGCATGATTTGGCTGATGAATATAGGCAAGCCTGTAACATTATATTCCATTTTCTGTGAGCTATCTTTCGTTACATCTATCTCAAGCATAACAATTCCCCCAAAATTTAGATAAGATTGTTATATAATTATATCAAATATTGATATAAAGTTCAAGTTATTTATGGTATAATGTATATGTAAAATTATACTTATATAATTTTAATTATCTTTAAGGAGGATAATATGTTGAAAAAGTTAAGAGTTACAGGCAAATCTGCATTATCTTTTGTACTGGCATTAACAATGTGCGTGACAATGACCGTGCATTTGTTTCCATCGCAAAAGGTTGAGGCAGCAAGCGACGTGGTTGTTAATCTCTCCCAAGAGTATCAGGAGATTAAGGGCTTTGGTGGAATAAATCATCCTGAATGGATTGGTGATTTAACTGCGTCACAAAGGGAAACTGCATTTGGAAATGATGCTAATGAGTTAGGTTTTTCAGTACTTCGTGTCTATGTTAATGAGGACCGTAACCAGTGGTCTAAGGCTGTACCGACTGCAAAGGCAGCGATTGCAAATGGGGCAATTGTATTTGCATCTCCTTGGAATCCTCCAAGCAGTATGGTTGAAACCTTTACACGCAATGGCGTAGCAAATCAAAAGCGTCTAAGGCATGATAAATATGCTGATTACGCAAAGCATTTGAATGATTTCGTTTCATATATGAAAGAAAATGGTGTTGATTTATATGCTATTTCTGTTCAAAATGAGCCAGATTACGCTATGGAATGGACTTGGTGGACACCTGAAGAAATTCTAAACTTTATGAAAAATTATGCTGGCACTATAAACTGCCGTGTAATGGCTCCTGAGTCTTTCCAATATCGAAAGGATATTTATAACCCAATTTTGAATGACTCTACAGCTTTGGCTAATATGGACATTCTTGGGGCACATTTTTATGGAACAAGTGTTGGTGATATGGCTTACCCACTTTTCAAGCAAAAAGGTGCTGGCAAAGAACTTTGGATGACTGAAGTTTATGTTCCTAATAGTGAAGCTAATTCAGCTGACAGATGGCCTGAATCGGTTGATGTTGCATATAATATGCACAACGCATTAATGAATGATTTTCAGGCATATGTTTGGTGGTATATCCGTAGAGGTTATGGACCAATGAAAGAAGATGGCACAATTAGTAAGCGTGGATATTGCATGGCACAATATTCTAAATTTATTCGACCTGGTGATGTAAGGGTTTCTGCAACTAGCAATCCTAATACAAATATCCATGTTTCAGCTTATAAAAACGATAAAGACCAAGCTGTAATTGTTGTTATTAATAGAGGTTCATCTGAAGTTTCGCAGAGTTTTACAGTCACTGGCGAAAGCGTGTCAACCGTTGAACGCTATCGTACTTCTGCAACAGAAAACCTTGCAAAATCTAATATTCAAGTTAATGGTAGTGGGTTTTCTGCACAGCTTCCAGCACAAAGCGTATCTACATTTGTAGTTTCGTCTTCATCTGCTCCGATAGAACCTGATAAAGATGGATACTTCTTCCACAGCACATTTGAGGACGACTTAGATGGTTGGGTTGGACGTGGTGGTGCTACTGTTCTTACAAGTGGAAGAACTCCTTATTTGGGAACAGAGGCTCTTCTTGTTCAAGAACGTACATCAGCATGGAATGGTGCAGCAAAGGAAATCCTTTCAAGCCCATTCACTCCAGGCAATGAATATAGCTTTAGTGTATGTGCAAAATATATTGAAGGCGACCCGACAGCAACTTTCTATCTCAAATTGCAATATACGGATTCGGCTGGTGAAACACAGTATTCAGAAATTGCAGCAGCAACGGCAATACAGGGTAATTATGTTCAGCTTGCAAACACAAATTATAAAATACCGAGTGGTGCAACTGATATGATGATTTATGTTGAAACTGCTGAAGAAACAATGAATTTCTATATTGATGAGGCGATTGGTGCAGTTGCTGGAACTGTTATTGATGGGCCAAAAGAAGTAGAATTTACTATTGGTGATGTTAACAATGATGGAAAAATTAACGCTCTTGATGTTTCGTTGGTTAAGGGTAGGCTTTTTGGTGGAAAATACGTTTTAACAGCCGATGTTAACGAAAATGGCGTTGTTGACAGTGATGATATAACGCAACTCAAGGCTTTTGTTTTGGGGAATATTACTAAGTTTACGCTTAAACCTAAAGAAG
>CAZSZG010000085.1:0-5112 GCA_964610805.1 uncultured Oscillospiraceae bacterium | reverse complement strand
ATATTGAGGGTTTGAAGAGTATGTTTTGCAAGCGAGTAATTGATAATATTGACCTCAATTCACAAATAGAAGGTGCATTTGAATTTGTTAACGGCAAAATTATATCATATGATGAACCAGACGGAACCTCTGGTGGTGGACTTATTAAGGATGGGATAAGGGTTGAATTAATACTTCGTGGTGATACGGAAAATATTAAAACAGATTTAGAAAGCACATATACCTTAAGTTTTCATTCTTACGGTATATATGAAGAAGACACTAATAAAGTCGGAATAACATATTTAAGAGTAATTGATGAAAATAATACTTTTTACCAGATAGGAGAAATAATTCGATAATATAATAGCAATAAGGGTAGTAAATTTACCTATGACAATTAACCTATATAATTGTTATTTAAAAGGCATATAGAAAATGTTTTTTGCTGGTTACCAAACCAAGAACAATGGTGGATAACAGGTTTTAATCCAAGTTTTACTTCTTCGGATCCTGAAATTATGGTTACTTTAGGAAGTGTTGATTTTACTGGACATGAGGGTATGTATGAGGCATTAAAAAGGGATATTCCAATAAATAACCCAAAATTGTTGGACTTTTTAATTTTTGACAATGATAATCATACGGTTTGGGTAACATGGTATTAATTAATAAAGGAAGTTGTCTATGAAAAGATTAAAGTCTATATTTATTTTTTTGGTTATTGTTACAGTAATTTTGACAGGATGTACACACGATAGCAATTATACTCCTCCAGATGAAATGGCTAGGTTGCAAAGCATTGATATAATAAAATATTTTGAAAACAAAGATATTGATGGATTGAAAAGTATGTTTTGCAATAAAGTTCAATCAGAACATAACCTCGATAAAGAAATAGAAGGTGCATTTGAATTTATTAACGGTAAAATTATATCATACGATGAACCAGACGGAACTGTTGGGGGCAAGACTATTAAACATGGTGAAACTACTAAGTTAGAATTTATGGGAAACGTCAAAAACATTAAAATAGATGAGAATGAGGGAGTTGTATATAGTTTATATTTCAATTCTTATGCTGTGCACCAAGAAGATGCAAGCAAAGTTGGAGTAACAAATATACGAATTTTTTTGAAAGATGAGTTACTGTGTGAAATCGGAGAAATAGTTCGTTAATATAATAGCACTATGGTAGTAATATTAATTTACCTATGACAATTAATCTGTATAATTATTACTCAAAAGACAATATAGAAAATGTTTTTTGTTGGTCACCATACTAAGAGCAATGGTGGATAACAGGTTTTAATCCAAGTTTTACTTCTTATGATCCTGGAATTATGGTAACTTTGGGAAGTGTTGATTTTACTGGGCATCAAGAAATGTACTGGGAACAAAAAAATGATGTTGAAAATGATTTAAAACTAAAAGAGTTTGTTATTTTTGATGATAATAACTATACTGCATGGATTATATGGTAGGGGGGTAAAATCTATGTTAATAAACATAAAAAATATGATAATAATTTTTACGTGCATATCCATATCTTTACTTTGTATTAGTTGTAATAAAAGCCAATTAGTTAGACCAGATATGGATGCACAAAATGAATGTGAAGATGTTTTAAAATATTTAGAGAACAAAGATACAAAAAAATTAAAAGAAATGTTTTGCGAAGTTATAAAAACTTCGCAAACATTAAATTTAGATAATGAAATTAATTCCGCAATGGATTTTTTTGAAGGGAATATAATTTCTTACGATAGACCATTATTGAACAACGGTTCAACTATTAAATATGGTGAATATACTTCATATGACATTGGTCCAAGTATTGATAATATTAAAACTGATTCCAACCAAGTATATAATATTAAATTTTATAGTTATATAATTAATAATGATTATCCTAATAAAATTGGTGTTTCACAAATTGATATTAGTTCAAAAAATGGAGAAAAATATTCTATTGGTGATTTCTATTTAGTTAATCCTAAAAATAATAATTGAGTTCATCAGAGAGTTGTACAAAGATTATAGCATTACACCAGTATCAAGACAGAATAATTTCTCAACTATCAGTGTTCTCCCAAAATGATAGTAGGTATATAATTGGGGATTATGATACTGCTAATCCATAATGAAACACCCTCACAACTCTATTTTATCACTATATCCAATGGTATTTCATTTAACGTCCAACGCCCTGTGACAGGATTTTTCTCTTTGTTGACATAGTCCACCCAACACAGAGTATTTGAGGCATAAAGCAAGGCAATACCACGTCGCACACCTTTTTGTAACATAGTTTCTGGGTTTGTTGAAAGCCAGTTTACAACTTTAGACATTTTAGAATCTTGCATGTATAAGCATTGTGGCAAGCGACCTCTTGAGTTTGTCGAAAGCCTATCACGAACAAGAAAATCCCGTAAAACTTCACTATCTATATTATGCAATGACGCACAATATTCTTGTAATATTTCTGTGTAATCATCAAGGGAAATGCCGTAGCCAACTCCTGCTTTTTTAGATGCAACGCCAAATTCAGAATAAAATTCAAATGGAGTTAGACCACTTGCACTCAGCACATAATCTATCGTCAAGCGAAATCGACCACTATTATATACCCTATCAACAGCGTCTTCTGTATAATGTAGCAAGTCAAAATCCTTAGCTGAAAGCCATGAGGTTACCTTAACTTCATATGGTGCATTTTCATCAAATTCACATGGATAAGCCTGGAGATTATTTCGCATCTCACTTCCATGCAATAGCTTTAAAAAACCTAGTTGTAGCATTTGTGCATCTAATGAATATGCTTTATTAAAGCTTTCAGCAAAAGTAACCAAATCTTCATGAGGTAATCCAGCAATTAAGTCAATATGAATATGCATATTACCCATTGAAACAAGACGTTGAATATTTGATTGCAAAATTTCAGTATTAGTTTTACGGTTAACCGACTCCAAAGTTTTTTCACAAAATGACTGTATACCGATTTCCAATTGTACAGCACCAAGTGGCATTTGTTCAAGCAAAGTAAAGGTTTCTTCCTTTAAAATATCGCCTGCAATTTCAAAATGAAAACAAATACCTTCGGGGATTTCCTTGCCATAACAATTTAAAATGAACTGCAAGATTTTATTGGCATGAATAGGGTTTGCGTTAAAGGTTCTATCCACAAACTTTATTGTTCGTGTACCACTGTTTGCAAGCTTTAGCAAATCGGGAAAAACAGTATCTAATGCGAAATAACGTGGCTTGCCACAATTCCCCGACAAACAAAATGCACAGGAGTATGGGCATCCACGACTTGTTTCAAAATATGCGATGCGTCCTCCAATTGCTTCGGCATAGCCAGATGTAAGGGGGGAGGGAACTGCAAAGTTTGGTGTAACCGTTGCGACTTTGTATATGGTGTTATCTTCATTTCGCCCACAAAGTCCAGAAATTGCTTTATGTGACTGTTCAGCCAAAAGTGTAGGCTTATCATGGAAAAAAATAGCTTTTAAAAATGCTGGAAAGCTTTCCTCACCCTCACCAGATAAAATATAATCCACTTGCATATTATTTTTCAGAACATCCTCTGCACAATAGCTTACCTCTGGTCCACCTAGTACAATAATCACATTGGGCAATGCTTTTTTTAGCTCTGTGCATAGCGTGAGAGTTGCATTAATATTCCATATATAACAGGAAAAACCGACAACGACAGGCGATGTAGCAACAATCCTATCCAACACGTCACTCGCTGGCTGATTTACAGTAGCTTCCACAATTTGCACATGGCTATAGAACTCGGAAGCGTACTTTTTTATGCCAGCCATTAAGCACCAAGGTGCAGGAGATGTGTGTATATATTTTGCGTTTAGGACACTAAGTATTACCGTATTTTCCATGAATTCCTCCGTTTTTCTTCTGCGTTAAACTCTACTAAACAAGATATATCCGATAACTACAATAGAAACATCAGCACAAATATGAACGAACCAACTATTTAAAAACGTATCGTCTTTATCATTAAGATAGTTGAAAATCAAGCCTGCTAAGAACAATCCAACTAAAGCTAAAATCAGCACCCATGCATTAAACCAGTTTTGAAAATTGCTGATATGATAAATGGAAAATGCAGCAGAACTAACGATATAAGCGGTGCGTTTCATGTTGAGCTTTTTGAGGTTTAAGAATAAAAATCCTCTAAAGAAAAACTCCTCAATTAAAGAATTAACGAAAATAAGATATGCTCCATACAAAAAGATATTACCTTTATTTATTTTGTATTTTTCCTCAAGTTCTAATATTAAAACGTCAACATTCATAAATTTTTCTATGAAAATAAAGGCTATAAACAAAACAATAGCTATTAAAATCCCTAGAAGATGACTTAGTTTAAACTTGAACTTCTTCTTCACCACTTTTAATGAGTCTTTAACAAAATTATATTTGCTAAGTTTTATGTAAATAATAGGGAAGATTGAAAATAGAATTACCTTAACCAAAACTTTTGATATGTAATTTAGCTGTAAAACTTGGTCCACAAAGTATAACGATAGAATTATTAAAAATGATGAAATAATTATATAGGCAAGCTTTTTGCTTTTCATAAAATGTCCTCTAATCTTAAATTTAATTAAATATGCAACCTATTTATAATGTATAATATCTAATGTGGGTTATATCAAATGATATTGTTTCTATCATTATTTCACTTTATTATACCACGAAATATATCTTTAGTACATAGCGAAAACCTATTTCTTTACGCATATAAATTGTTTAAGTTGATGTGCTTGTGTTATGTTCGTAGCCATCGTTATACAGGATAGGGGTTACCCAGCAAAGTTTGCTCTACAAGTATACATTATATATAGCGAAATTAACACAAGTACATTTTACAATTTATATCGAATTTGCTCATTCAACTTTCATAACAGCCGTTTGGCTGTCTTTTTTATGTTTTCTATAATAAACAAGTGCTTTTTAGTATGGGAGCAGAAAATAATTAGGAGATAAACAACGTAGGTGCGTATAGTTTATTTAAACGAGTCGAAAAAGATAAATAAAACAGAAAAAGTGCTTGACAATGGCTCTTGAAAGTGGTAGAATAAATAAGTCGCCAAAACAGGGGCG
>CAZSZG010000084.1:0-5262 GCA_964610805.1 uncultured Oscillospiraceae bacterium | reverse complement strand
CCATTTATAACCGTTACTTCCTCTTTGTAGTGATTATTCCATTCCTGATAATCAAGAGCACAGGTTGTTACAACGGTAATATCATATATTTTTGCAAGCTTTTCTGCATAAATTCGACAGTAAGCCTCAGCTCCACCGTTAATTTCAACTCCATATCTTTGAACAACAAAACATAACTTTTTTTTCATAAACTCTCCAACCTAACTAATATAAGGTTTTATCAACTCCATAAACTCTGATTTTACCTTATTTATTTCAAAATCTGCAAGACGTTTCCTCTGCCCATCTATTATCTTTTCTCTAAAATCCTCATCAGTTACAACAAGATTTATTAGCTCTGCAACAATCCTATGGTCCTTTTCAGTAAACATAATTCCACTATCACCCAATGTATAGGGAATTGCACTGCTCGAATACGCAATAATAGGGACATCAAAAACCATAGCCTCAAGCAATGGCACACAAAAGCCCTCATGTTCACTTTCACATAGAAAAACATCAGCAAGCTTATAGTATGCAATTATATCAGCAAAGCTAATATGCCCAGGAAAAACCACATTCTCTATTTTATGTTCACTTATGAAATCTTCAAGCGATTCCTGATAATTCTCCATTGAAGTAGATGAACCAACCAAAATAAGCCTACTCTTTGGATTAATATACTTATTATAAACATGAAAACTTGATATTACGTCCTCTTGCTTTTTATTCGGTGCAATTCTACCAACAAAAAGAATATTGGTATAACCGTCCTTTTCATGCTTTTTCAAAAGCTTTTCTGACGGAGGCGTGTTCTTATAATCGCTGTCATCAAATATAATAGGAAGTGTAACAGTGTTTTTATAACCAAGTTTATCAAGTTCTTCCTTATTATAATCACTATCACAAATAGCAAAATCAATATGCTCTACCAAATCAGCTAACTCTAGCCTACCACTCCTACAACCTATTTGTGCATTCGGTATGCTCTTAAAATAATGTGCAGGAGTTATATTATGATAAACCATAATTTTACACTGAACTCTTGCATTAATCACATATTCAGACAAATCGCTACCAATTGACATATGATAAATAAAAATATCGCTAGGCTTTGCTACAAATCCTTTAAAGTTAGTTACCTTACTTTTTACACTAGGTGCAATATTTATAGCAACAATTTTGTTCTCATACCCATGCTTTGTAAGCTCGCTTGCCATAGCAAAAACATCATTGCTTACAGCATCTCCATGTGAAATTGAAGGCGTAAACTGAATAATTCTTGACTTACCCATATGCCCTCCTAATCCTTTATTCTCTTTTTTATAGAATCAACTTCTTTTGTAAGCACAGCCACGCATTTATAAAGCTCTTTATTTTCCTGTTCAAGCTTTGCATTTTTATCAACCAAAGCAGATATTGTATGAGCTACTCCTCCATTGAATGAATTCTGCTGTTCCATAACATATCTCATATAGAAAAACATAAACTTTCTTGTAACTTTATACCTAAATATTCTAAACTTATTTTTTAAACCAGATTCATTTGGAATAGACCACCAGTATTGTATAGCAGATTTTTGTGCTACCATATCAGCTAATGGCGAAAGATTTCCATCTATAATATTAGCATAACCTTCCACTTGATTTTTTATAGTAAAATTCTGCAATTCACTTATTTTCTTCATGTCATACCCACGAGCCTCAATCTTATCATGGATTTGCGTCATTATATCAGAAATGTCCACATTTTCAACATTAAACTTAATTTTTTCTTCCACTTATTTTCCTCCTAAAATCCTTTCACACAAGAAATCCAATTATAATTCTTCCGCAAAATTCTTTTGCAGTTTTGAGAATATAGATGCACCTATTATGAAAACTATAATTGAAGCCCCCGTAACACCAAGAAAACCAGTTACATTGGGGTAAGTTCCGTACATAAGCACATTTCTGTATGCCATAATAATTTGTGTCATAGGGTTAAACATCAATATCTTTTTAAAAGTGCCATCAAATATGTTAATATTATACAAAACTGGAGTTAAATAAAACCAAACCATTGTTACAATTCCAACAATATGCTCCAAGTCCCTGAAATACACATAAAACGCCGAAAGCATCATGCACAAGCCTGTTACAAAGAGATACTGAACAGCCATAATCACGGGCATTAACAGCACAAACGGTGTCAGCTTTACGCCTGTAATAATCAATGCTGGAAAGACAATTACCAAGCCGAAAATATAGTTTATCAGCCCTGTGGTTGATACAGATATTGGTAATATCATTCTCGGGAAGTAAATCTTTTTTACCAAGTTTGAATTAGATACAATGCATGTTGTAGAGGCTTGAATTGAGGATACGCAGTACAGCCAAGGAAGTAGCCCTGTGAAAACGAACATAGCGTAGTTGTCCTCTGTGGAGCGTAGCAAGCGTTGGAACACAACGGAGTACACGACTAACTGCATTAACGGGTTGATGAATGTCCACAGAAAGCCAAGTACTGAGCCACGATAGCGTGAACGTAGGTCTTTTTTTACGGTGGAAATCAACATTTGTTTATAGGTGAAAACTTCTCGAAGTTGTTTTATCATTAAATTGCACCAGCCTTTTATCAATAAACTTAACGTTCATTATATCACATCTGAAAAATAGTGTCAATATTTTTGTCATTCATTCACTTTGGCTACTTGTTTTGGTTCTTGTTCGCCTTGTTGTCATTGATTATGGTTTACTTGTTTAATTTAGGTGAAATGTTGTTCTTGTTTACCCTTTACCACATAATTATAGTTTACTTGTTTAATTTAGTGAAACGTTGTTCTTGTTTAACTTACTCAAACAAGCAAACGCATACTAAAATAAAGCATGGTAAACAAGAACCAAAGCGAAAGCAATAAAGGCACCCTATTTCCATAGGATGCCTCTTATTCCAATAGTTATTACTTCTTCCTAGTCTTTGCCCTCACCGTATTGTTAAGTATCCTCTTTCTAATACGAATCGACTTCGGCGTAATCTCTAGCAACTCATCATCAGCCAAAAATTCCAAACTATCCTCAAGACTTAATCTTCTAGGAGGAACTAACCTCAATGAATCATCACTTCCACTTGCCCTCATATTAGTCAGCTGTTTCTTCTTGCAAACATTTACAACTAAATCCTCAGCCTTAGGAGATGCTCCAACAACCATACCCTCATAAACAGGCGTGCTAGCGTCAATAAACAAGCTTCCCCTCTCCTGTGCATTAAACAAGCCATACGCAATTGATGTGCCTGTTTCAAACGAGATTAGCGAGCCTGTGCTTCTTCTTGATATTTCACCCTTATATGGCTGATATCCGCTGAACACACTGCTCATTATTCCCTCACCCTTTGTATCTGTGAGGAATTCACTCTTATATCCGAAAAGTCCCCTTGATGGTACTAAAAACTCAAGTCGCATACGAGAACCCTGTGGATTCATCGACTGTAATTCAGCCTTTCTTGTTCCCATCTTCTCCATAACAGCTCCAACGCTTTCCTCAGGAACATCGGCTACAAGCTGTTCAATAGGCTCACACTTCTTCCCCTCTATCTCCTTAAACAGAACTCTTGGAGTTGAAACTGACAATTCATAACCCTCACGACGCATATTTTCGATAAGTATTGAAAGATGCATTTCACCTCTGCCTGCAACCAAAAATGAGTCCGTTGTATCTGTGTCGGAAACACGAAGAGAAACGTCCTTTAACAGCTCCTTAAAAAGCCTGTCCCTAAGCTGTCTTGATGTAATAAATTTGCCCTCTCTGCCTGCAAAAGGACTGTCATTTACAGAAAAAGTCATTTCAACAGTTGGTTCACTTATTTTAGTAAAAGGCATTGCCTCAAAATTTGTGCTTTCACAGATTGTATCACCAATAGATACCTTTTCAATTCCACTAATCCACACAATATCGCCAGCCTTAGCCTCTTGTACAGGAACACGATTAAGCCCCTCTATCTGAAAAAGAGATGCTATCTTTGCAGTATATGGCTTCTTAGTATTATGATAATCACCAACCATAACGTTCTGATTAACCTTTAAACTGCCTCTTTCAATCCTACCTATTCCAATTCTACCAACATATTCATTATAATCTATGGATGAAACAAGCATTTGTAATGGCAATTCATCTTCACCCTTTGGTGGATCGATATAGTTAATTATTGTTTCAAAAAGAGGAATTAAATCATGTCCTTCTTCATACTGGCTCAAAGATGCCGTACCGCTTCTTCCTGAGCAAAAAAGTAATGGGCTTTCAAGCTGTTCTTCATTTGCATCAAGGTCAAGCAAAAGCTCTAAAACCTCGTTCCCAATTTCATCTAGTCTTGCGTCAGGGCGGTCTATTTTATTTACGATAATAATGATTTTCTGCCCCATCTCAAGTGCTTTCGACAGAACAAATCTCGTCTGTGGCATAGGACCCTCAGCAGCGTCAACTAGCAATAAAACGCCATCAACCATGTTCAATACACGCTCAACCTCACCACTGAAATCAGCATGTCCAGGAGTATCTATAAGGTTAATTTTTATATCCTTATAGCAAGCAGATGTGTTCTTAGCGAGAATTGTAATACCTCTTTCACGCTCAATATCGTTGTTGTCCATAACTCTGTCAGCGACAACTTGATTCTCTCTGAACGCTCCGCCCTGCTTCAACATTTCATCAACCAACGTAGTTTTTCCATGATCAACGTGGGCAATAATCGCAATATTTCTTAAATCGTTTCTAATCATAAATACCCCTTCGCATTCGCAAAAATAACCGCCCCGAAAGGAACGGCTCTTCTCATCAATTAAAATAAAATCATCAATTAAAAATAGAACCCATATAACCAAAAAGAGCGTTCTCCACAGTCGTAGAGAACGCTCATCTAAACATCGTATGGTGGGAGTGGATGGATTTGAACCATCGAAGCGAAACGCAACAGATTTACAGTCTGCCCCCTTTGGCCACTCGGGAACACTCCCTAATATAAGCTTAGAAAAAAATCGTGAGGGGAGGAAACCTCTCCTCACAATTTGGAGCTGGTGGACGGATTTGAACCCCCGACCTGCTGATTACAAATCAGCTGCTCTACCGGCTGAGCTACACCAGCACTACAACGTTATCAATTATACCACACTAAACTAAATTTGTCAAGCTTTTTATGTATTTTTATAAACTTTCTTGTATTTTCCAGTGATACAGAATAGTTTATTAAAAATATGGTCGAGGCGACAGGACTTGAACCTGCGGCATCTTGGTCCCAAACCAAGCACTC
>CAZSZG010000083.1:0-5338 GCA_964610805.1 uncultured Oscillospiraceae bacterium | reverse complement strand
ATAAATCTGATTCAACAAAGGGTATAGCATCATCTGAGAGAAAAGAGCGAGATAAGTTCGAGGGTGCAAAAAAGCCTAAGCCAGCTGTAAAAAGCGGTGCAACAGGCAAAAGCAATCCTGCAAAGAACAATGTAGAAAAACCAAAAAGCTCAAAGCCATATTTCCGTAAGGGGTAGGCAAAGCAATATAAAACAAAACGGCTATGGCATTAATGTCATAGCCGTTTTATTTAAGTTTTTAAAAAATCAAGTAGCATTAGGAGGGTCTATGCCAGTCATTTGGCGTGTTATATCCTCAAGTCCTTGCGAACTCATGGTATTGCTTGAGGGAGCCATGTTGTCAACATATTGTTGCATTTCTTCTTTGGATTCTATCGAATGAATGTCGTTTATAATGTTTTGTTGTTGGGAACTTGGTAGCCTTGAAAAGTAATTTAAAGCATCATCGTTTTGTGAAAGTGCCATAACTAATCCGACAGGCATTTCTGAGCGGTTCATAGAATTATTGTTCATATTTTATAAATCTCCTTTAAAATCAAATTAAAAACTAGGCAAATTTTAAGCTATTCCGCCTATGTTATAAATTATTTGCATAATTCAGTGCAATATTAAATATAAAACAAATGTGAAGAAATTTTAAAATAATTACAAATAAAAATAGAATATTAGTAAAATGCTTGTAAAAGTTTTTAATATGAGTTATAATATTTGTGAATAGTTAACAAGTTCGGTAGCTTATAATATATTTAATGTAATTTATGTTATAATATAGGGGATATTGAATAGTTTTAAACAAACATTATTTTATTCAGAAGATAAAACTAGTAAATATCTATAAAAAACAGCTTGTTATTTATGTTAAAAAATCAATTGAAGTGAGCGAAAATAAATGTTATAATATTGTATGTTAGAGTATTATGCTAATTTTACTCTCGGAAATGGGTTTATTGAAATTTGGAGGTGGTTAAGTGAAGAATTTTTCCTATTCAGCTAAAGACGTAACAGGTAAGGTAATAAAGAGTAGCATGGTAGCTGAGGATGAACGAGATTTTTTGGAAAAGATTCATGATAAGGGTTTGTTTGTTTCAAATTATAGGGAGAGCGATTCAGGCACTACAAAAACAGTGCATAAGTTAAAAACCAAAGAACTGGCGTACAATTGCAGACAGCTAAGTGCGATGCTTTCTTCGGGTTTAACTTTGGTAAAGGCTTTGGACATATTATGTAGAGAGCAAACATCTGAAAAGGGACGAATAATCTGGCGTGACATTTATGAAAACGTTCAAAAGGGTGAATCATTTTCATCTTCTTTGGAGCTTCAGGCGGGAGTATTTCCACCATTTCTAGTGAGCATGGTTGGTGCTGGTGAATCGAGTGGTTCACTTGACGTAATTATGAAGCGAATGTCGGATCATTATGCAAAAGAAAGTCAGCTAAACAATAAAATTAGGGGAGCATTAATGTATCCATTAATTTTGCTTATTCTTTCGACAGCGATTGTAATTGGTATGTTTACATTTATTATGCCAACATTCTTAGACATGTTTGAAAGTGAAGATGATATGCCAGCATTAACAAGGGGAATGGCGGGCATAAGTGATTTCTTTAGGACTAAGTGGTATATTCTTCTTATTCTTGTTGGAATTATGATTTTTGCTGGAATTTATGCATCTAAAATACCTTCACTAAGGGTGAAGTTAGACAGATTCCTTATAAAGGGGCCTGGATTTGGTAAACTGGTTGTTAAGGTATATACAGGACGATTTGCAAGAACTCTATCATCACTTTATTCAAGTGGTATTCCAATGGTTGAGTGTATTCAAAGGTCGTCGGCAATTCTTGGCAATAGATACATAAATGAAAAGTTTGAAACAGTAGTTGATGAAATAAAACAGGGTGAAACACTTTCATCATCAGTACAGCGAACAGAAATCTTTGACTCTATGTTCTGTTCCATTATATATGTTGGAGAAGAAGCGGGTGCATTGGATGAAATTCTTGAGAGAACTTCTGATTATTATGAAGATGAAGCGGACTCAGCTATCCAAAGACTTGTAGGAATGATAGAGCCTATAATGATTATACTTTTAGGTGTTATGGTTGGATTAATTGTTGCATCAGTAATGCCAGCACTATATGGTTCGATGGAAAATATTCAGTAACAGAGAGGTGGAAAAATAAATGTTATCATTTGATATTACCGATAGAAATATTAGAATTATCAAGGGTGTCGAAAGCAATGGAAAAATCCGTATAAGCTCTGCGGCAACCTTAAACCTTGAAGAAGAAGTGATTATGAACGGGCATGTAAGAGATGTTCCACGTTTAGCGACACTTATAAATCAAGTATTAAAAACAAATAAAATGGCTGAAAAAGAAGCAATTGTAAGTATTTCATCAAACTTGATTATTTTTAAGGAGTTACATATACCAAAGGTTGCAAAAGACTCTGAATTTAATAAACTGGTTAAATCAGAAATGCAATCATCTATGGGAATTGATGACCAGTATAGCATATCATATATTATAGTTGATGATTCATATAGCTCTAAATCGGGTGGAAATGAAGAGGGCGTTAAGGTTCTTGCTACTGCTTGCCCTTATGAAATTATAGAGGGATATAAAAAAGTATTCCAAATGCTTAGTATATCTTTGAAATCAGTAATGGTTGGTTGTAATAGTATAACTAAAGTTCTTTTGTCAGATTCAAGACTAAAGGCGAAAATGCCATTACTTGCAGTTCAGATTGATAATACATTTATTAGCTTGAACTTGTATGAGCATGGTCAACTTGCGTTCTCTAGATTTGCTACTATTTCTGCTGAAGACTATGATAATTCTGAAGACTATGTTTTTGAGGCAGTAAATGAAAATATATTCAGAATGTTGCAGTTCCAAAAAAGTAGAAATGCAGAGGAGCTAATTGAAAACGTTGTATTTTATGGTGATACAAGAGAATATGTACGACTAACTAGTGCATTGGAACAGATGGATATTGAAACAAGTATTATTAATGTTCCTCCACAGATACATGGCTATGAAAACCTTGAATTTTCACTTTATGCAAATGCAATCGGAGCAATGTTCAAGAGGAATAAGGACATGGAGAAAATAAATCTCCTTGAAACCGACACAGTAAACAATAATAGAATTAAGTCAAACAGCTCTTATGGAGCACTTCTAGTGGCATCTTGTGTAATAGTATTTGTTGTAATGGGTGGAATTATCGGATACATGGCGAAAACTAATGGTGACCTTAAGAAGGATACTAAAGACGTAATTGAAGAAATTAATAGTAATGATACTAAGGAAAAGCAAGCGAGAGTTACGGAACTTGAGGTAATGAAAACAAAGGTTCAGGATTATAAAACTAGAGTTACAAATGCTTATGATGCATACAAAACTAATCCGATAATAGAGAGGGCTTTGTATGAAGAAATGGATAATAAGCTTAGTGAGGCTGTTGGTGAATTAGGATTAGAAGCAACTATTTTATCGATAAGCTATGAAAAAGGGATACTTACTGTTGATATTAAGGCACAAACAGATGAGATGTCATCACAGAAACTTCCATCGGTTATTGTTGATAAATTTGGAACAATAGAGCAGTTAGAAGAAATTCTTTATTCTGGATACAGTTTATCAGAATCATCTGAAGAGGGTGCTGCTGAAGGTGCTAAGGAAATGACAATGACTTTGGAAATTCAACTAAAGGCTGGCGAAATCAATGTAGAAGAAACAACTACAACAGCTGATGGAGAGGATGGTACGAAAGAATGAAATTAAGTTATAGAGATAGAATTATATTAATATTTGTATCATTGATAGCAATTGTATTAATTGGAGTTTTTCTTGGAATAAAGCCACTTTCAAAGGACATTAAAACTAATAGAGCAGAACTCGAAAAGCAAGAAAAGGTAATGGCAGAAATCCAAAAGGAAATAGATAAAATACCTGGCTTAGAGAAAGCTATTGATAAGTTTTATACTGAATCTGTAGATATTGCAGGTAAGTTTACAGAGCCAAGAACGCCGAATGAATTGGATAAATTCTTGCAGCCAACTATCCAAAAAGAATTTTTTGAGGTTGATTCAACTTTCACACCTGGTGAAGCAGGAGTTGTAAATTTGGAATATTATTATGTTACCCCAAATATACTAACTTATCCATTGGCAGAAGCGGCTGACCTAGATGGTTCATTATCTAAAAAGGCTGCTGAAGAAATGAAGAAAACTATTATTCTTTCAACTAGAACAGTTGAAGGTGTAGCAGGAAGTACAGTTGAATTAAATTTTAGAGCAAAAAAAGAAGATATTATGCAGTTCATTAATGATATAAAGGCTCTTGATGAAACGATAATAATTAAAAGTGTTGTGATTGATGATTATACTTTCGGAGCAGAAAGTGAAAATCCTGAAGATGTTGAATACACAACAGGTACAATAACAATTGATTTCTATTCTGTTCAACAAATTGTCAAACCAAACATAGGAAGCTAAAAAGAAGTGTATATTCTTCGTAAGCAGACGGTTCGCTTATGCGAGAAAGGTGGCATAGCAATATGGATAAAAAAATTATTAAAAACACTAAGCTGAAAGGTACAGTTTTATTTACCGTTGTGTCAGTAATGATGGTATTGATTGTATTTGTTATGGCGACATTAACCATAGCTTCAGCGGCGAGCAAGCGTTCGTATAACACTTATTTTAAAAACCAATCGCTTTATTCAGCACGTTCAGTCGTGGATACAACGGTAAATGAATTGCTGGATGGTGACGCAACAAACACGTTGAAAAATGAGGCGACTAAGTTAAGTGCAGGAGATATTCTTGAGTTAAGTTGCGAACTTCCAGCAGGAATGGGAACAGTAACTGATCTCAAGGTTGAGTATGCGGGTGTGGATGAAATCGGCTCAAGCAACTTTTTAGCAGGTACGGGTGACGGCATTGTAAGAGTAACTGCGACTGTTGAAATGAGTGGGCAAGCTAGCACATATTCACAGTATGTTTTAAAGTCAGCAGTTGTTACTACGCCAGCTATTTCTGAGGGTGCACTTGTATCAATGGGTGGGGGATTGTCAGCTTCAGGAACTACATCTCCTAAGATATACGGTTCAAACTACGCATTTAATACTGGAAGTGATGATATTGCTACCATTAAGGATTCATGGAGTGTAATTCATAACGAGGGCTCAATAAATTCCTTGAACTATAATAGTAGTGTTCGTATTAATACAAAAATGCAGGGTCTTTTCGACAGAGGAAGCGGAATATATGTTGGCGGTCATCTTGTACTTGATAATCAGCTTTTCTAAATTTTTCGTCCATTTTCTTTATTTC
>CAZSZG010000082.1:2726-5415 GCA_964610805.1 uncultured Oscillospiraceae bacterium | reverse complement strand
ATGAATAATGCCAACCCACCAAAAATAATAAGCAACACTAAACCACCAAAAACCAAGTTAGCAAGCCCCTCACTTAAATACTCATATCCGATTGTGTTTATCATCGAAAAGGTATTAACCGTCGCATGTACGGCGATTGCAGGCAAAATTGAGTTATGCTTTATTGTAATATGTGCCAAGAAAATTCCAGTTATAAATGCAAGAATCGCTTGTGGGATATTGCCATGAAAAATTCCGAACATCACTGCTGTGATAACTATGCCGAACTTTTGGCTCACTCTTGACATATTCTTCAGCAAAAAGCCCCTAAACACCAATTCTTCAGTTATCGGAGCAACAATACAGGTATAAAGAATGGTTACTACCAGCAGTTTCGTGTTGCCACGAAATTCAAAGTCGGGAGTGCTTGCCGTTCCACCAAACTGCTCAATAATCGTAGTTATTATGCCTATAATTATAGCTGATGTCATTTGTAGAAATAGACCAATTCCCATATACCTCAACATAGTTGGTTTCGACAAATCTTTTGTTTGAAACATTGAGTTAATTGGAATTTTGCAAATTTTACAGCCCAGAAAAAACACAAATAAATTTGAAATTAGGTATGCAAGCAAATTCACCCCCATCATTATTGAAGACGATGATAAGTAATCAGTAACGATTGAGTCATAATTAAAAGGAAGCACTTTATATAGGTTTTCATCTACTGCATAAAGCGACAACTGGAACGCTGTTGAGAGTATAATTGCCAGCAAAACCGATAACACTGTATGAATTATAATCATTAATCCAGACATATTATAGAAATGCCTTATGCGTTTCTTTTCCATTGCAGACGGGAAATCGGGGATTTTACAGCCATCAATTGAAACTTGTGGTACGATAGTTCTATAATCGCTGTTAAATTCTCTGTTTTCAGTTGGATTATTGAACGGGTCGAATCTGTCAATTAAGTCCTTGTTATATATATTATTCAAATGTATCACCTATCCTTTATGGTTACAATTATAACCTTATTTCCTCATTTAGTCAACAGGTTTCAGTAGATTTAGTATGTTTCTTTTGTTTTCATTATTGCAATAAATGTTTGATATGCTTTTGTGTTGGTTTGCTTTTGCTTCGTTAAATAGAACTTTGGTTCTTTTTTTCCACCCGTTGCATATAATGAATAAAAAAGGAGAAATAATTATGGCAGAAGAAAAAATCGCACGAGTGCTACATAACGTAATAATGGAGAACAGGAAATCCCTCTCAATTTCTGGAGTTACCGACGTTGACAACTTCGACGACAAAACAATTCTACTCTACACGCAGATGGGCGAACTTGTTATACAAGGCAGAAATCTTCACGTCAACGCCATGAGCGTGGAAACTGGTGAAATGTCAATAGAGGGCGATATATGGTCGCTTTCCTACGGCGACAAAGACAAAAAAGGCCCAATTTCATTTTTGGGGAAGCTTTTCAGATAGAAAGGTGCAGGAGGAAATATGGATCTTGAAACTTTTTTCACAGCAACGGAACAAACGCAACTTTTCTTACTGTCATGTCTTCTAGGGATTCCCATCGGTATATTTTTCGACATATTTCGTGTAATAAGAGCAGTTATTCCCCACAATAAAATAATGGTTGCGATAGAAGATGTACTGTTTATGTTCATATATGCGTCATTTGTGATGTGCTTTTCAATCGTTGCATCAAGGGGTGAGTTCAGAGTTTTCTATGTCGTTGGCAATTTATTAGGGTTTACAGTTTACTTTTTCACTGTCGGAAACACTGTTGTAGGGATAATAAGAAAAATAGCCTTGTTCATACATAAAATACTTAACAGGTTTTTTTCTCCTCTTGCAAAGCTAATCTCACTTATTTGTGAAAAAAACAAGGCAAAATTTGTAGGAAAGCTCAAAAAAGATTAACTTTTTGTGAAAAAACAAAAATAGGCTTGCTAGATTTTATTATATGTTGTATAATGGGTGATATGAATATAAAAAATGCGTGGGAAGTGAGTCAGTTGAAGAGTAAAGTTGTGAGTTCTAAGAACAAAAAGAAAAAAGGTTTGTTCCCTGTTATAAGCACGGGGACTGCTATTGTTGTTCTTGTTTTTTGTGTTGTGTCTATTGTTTCAAGTCAATCTACAATATCAGAAAAGAAAAAAGAATTGCAATTAATTGAACAGAAAACTGAGGAACTTGAGGCGGAAAATATCGAATATCAGAGGATAATTGATAATGATGACATAAATACTTATATGGAGAAATATGCAACGGAAAATCCAGAATTTAATTATGGCATCCCCAAAGAACGCAGATTTTATGATATATCAAGAAATTAATTTAGGAGGAATATTTTTACTTTATGCAATTTGAAGTGGGAAAAATCTATGATGGAATAGTTAAAGGAATTACAACTTACGGGGCATTCGTTGAACTTGACCAAAGCACAACAGGAATGGTTCATATTTCGGAGATTCACAACTCGTATGTTAATGACATTAAAGACCATTTAACAGAAAACCAACCTGTTAAGGTTAAAATTATTGGCGTTAATGAGGCAGGCAAAATTAGCTTGTCCATTAAAAAGGCAGTTGACCCAGAAGCTGAGGGTAGTGCTGAAAATAATAATTCTGGTGGAAACAGCAATTATCGTGGTGGTAACAACTCTAGTGGTGGTAACAGCAACTATCGTGGTGGT
>CAZSZG010000082.1:0-2626 GCA_964610805.1 uncultured Oscillospiraceae bacterium | reverse complement strand
CAATTATCGTGGTGGTAACAACTCTAGTGGTGGTAACAGCAACTATCGTGGTGGTGGCAATTCTAGTGGTGGTAACAGCAACTATCGTGGTGGTGGCAATTCTGGCGGTGGTAGCAGCAACTATCATGGTGGTGGCAATTCTGGCAGTGGCTCTGGCGGTGGCGGAAATAGGCGTCCTCGTCAAAATGTTTGGGAGCCTAAGAAACAAGTTCCTATGACTGAAATGACGTTTGAAGATAAGCTTAGTAAATTTAAACAGAACAGTGAAGAAAAAATGGGTGAGTTAAAGAGAAATATCGATAACAAACGCAAAGGCTCTTCAAGACGTGGCAAATAAATCAAGGTGATATTTTGCCTTATTAATTATGTGTATATGCAAAATTGTGTAGAGTTATAATCAATGTAATCCATCGTTATCGGTGGATTTTTGCATTTTTATGTATAAGGAAAATTAAATTATTAGTAAAGGTATAGGTAAAATGATGGATAGGACATACAAATGGAAAGGCATTGTCTGTGGTGCGACTTATCTACTGTCATTCTACGGTGGAATTTTCTTAACGGGAGTAATAAAAGCTGGTGTGGCTCTAATGCTTGGTATTATTATTCCATTGATAGTTAGGAGCTTTCTGCTCCCCTCACGAGAATGGAAAGAATTTAGAAATGCTTGGCTTGTAAATCTTGCGTTTGTTATAGCAACTTTTGTCGCATTACCGTTTATGAAACTGTTTATTTCATCGTTTAAAATATTATTTGTAAAGTCTGAGAACTCCCATATAATCAATAAAGTACTGGTCGCTTTCTACACATGGTTATACATACCGATTGGGGCTGTTGCAGTTATTATTGCGTTAATTGCTACAGAAGTAAAGGTGAATAAGCATAAAAAATCGGAGGGACATTATGAAGAAGTCTAAAAAGAAACTTTTTGCAACAATTGGAATAGCGTTTGTGTTAGTCTTGTCCATAATTGCAGTTTTGGTGTATAATGGGATAATTCTGCTAAACAATCCAAGGGATGAGTATTATCCTGTTAGAGGGGTTGATGTTTCTTCATATCAAGGCGAAATAGACTGGGATATTTTATCACAAAATGATATAGATTTTGCTTTCATTAAGGCTACTGAAGGTAGTGGATTTGTTGATGAAAAGTTTAAGCAAAATTGGGAGAATTCAAATAAAACTGATTTGAGAATTGGTGCATATCACTTTTTAAGCTATGATAGCAGTGGTGCTGGACAGGCTGAAAACTTCATTAAAGCTGTCCCCAAAAATAAAAACTCACTTCCACCCGTAGTAGATGTTGAGTTTTATGGTGAATATTTTAAAAATCCAGCTGATATTGAGAAAGCAAAACCCATTTTAGATGAGTTCATTGAAAAGCTTGAGGAACATTATGGCAAAAAGCCAATTATATATGCAACGAAAAGGTCCTATGATTTATATATTAAGGATAATTATACCGATTATCCAATATGGATAAGAAATGTCATAGCTAAGCCTAAGCTTTCAGATAATCGTAACTGGACTTTTTGGCAGTATACAAACAGAGAAAAGCTTGATGGATATTCTGGTGATGAAAAATATATTGACATGAACGTTTTTAATGGCAGTTATGATGAATTTCTAATCTTTTGTGAATACAAATAGCGTTAAGTAATTCTAAATAAAATATAAATTCTGTAATATGTAGCAATAGCTTGAATGTAAAACTTCAAACTATTGCTTTATTCAACTTAAGTTTACAAATTATATGCTGAATATAGACTTGAATTAGCTAGATATTTCTGTGATTATCATGTTAGCTTGAACAGGGGTATTTGCGAACATTGTGTCATCAGCTGTTAGGTTTACAAGTCTTATTGTAGCAGGGGTAGCTCCTACAGCAACAAATGCACTGCCTGTAACTTGCCCTGTAACTATTGGAGTTGAGCCAAGAATATTAAGACTTCCGTTTACTTCCACTGCAAAAGAGATTGTAGTTGATGGTCCTGCACCATCAGTTGCAACCCACCATGTTACATAGTAGTTGCCTTCTTCATTGATAGTGAATTCGCCTGTTAATTCGTTATAATTAACATTTAAGCTTTGGTCATTTATTACATTGTTGAATAATACGGGGTTTCCAGAGTCAACAAAGGTGTTTCCTGCGTCGGTAAGCTGAACTTGTATTCCTCGTAATTGCTGTATAGGGCCAGCGTCACCAGTTGGACCAGTAGGACCAGCGTCACCAGTTGGACCAGTAGCACCAGTAGGACCTGTGTAGAAGCATAAACATTGAGGGGCAGGTGGGCAAGGTGGGCAAGGTGGTGGGCATGGTCTACATCTATCAAAACCGTTTGGGTTATTTTGTGCATTTTGAGCAGACTGTGCGTCATTAGCTGCTCTTGCTCTTGCACAATTCGGACAATTGCAGTTATAATTAAAAATCATACATATACCTCCTAACTATAAAAATGTAGAATAAGGCTCTTTAAATCCTTTGCGAAAGGGTGTTCTTACAAATATCAAAGGTTTAAGAAAAGCCCTATCCTATACTATGCTTAAAACAGAATTTTGTTGCAAAGCTTTGCATAATAAAAGACGCTGACGAAATTAGTCATAAATGAAAGATAAAAAAGATGAT
>CAZSZG010000081.1:0-5428 GCA_964610805.1 uncultured Oscillospiraceae bacterium | reverse complement strand
GGGATTTGAACCCTCGCGCCGGTCACCCGACCTACGCCCTTAGCAGGGGCGCCTCGTCACCACTTGAGTACTTCTCCAAGAGTAACATAAAAATATAAAAATGGCGGAGAGGGTGGGATTCGAACCCACGGTTCCTTACGGAATCACTAGTTTTCAAGACTAGCTCCTTAAACCACTCGGACACCTCTCCGCATTTAATCAGCTTTATTATTTTATCATATGATTTTGGTTTTGTCAAGTGTTTTTGAATTTTTTTATTTTTTATTGAATATAAAGTGTTCAGTAAATTCAGAACAGAGTAATGCGTATTATATATTTACCGCTTGCATTATGCATATCGCTTGTAATTTGTATAAAATTGAGATATAATATATTATGCTGTTCGATTATTAATATAGACCATTAAGCATATGAGCTATATAAAATTTAGAAATATAAGGGGTTTTTATGAAAGTTAACAAAATTAGGTTTATTGAGCCAGGTAATCTTCCGTACCGAAAATCAATAAAAAACCTATACACATATGAGAAGTATATAAGAACGCCGTCATATGGTCTTATGACATTAGCAACAATAGCGAAAACAGTTGTTGATGATAGTTATATGTACAGTGAGTCAATTTCAAAAATAAAATGGGATGATGTTCTTGATGCAGATATTGTTTTTATTGGTATATTTACATTTAGTGCTGTACGAGGATACGAAATTGCTGAATACATAAAAAACAATTCAAATGCAATTGTTGTTATGGGTGGGCTTCATGCGTCAATGAATTATACAGAAGCTGTTGAACATTGTGATTACATTCTTTTGGGTGAGGGCGATGAGTCCATGCTTGAATTTATTAATGCTATAAAAAATGATGATAAGATAAATTTTTCAGGAGTTGCATATAAGAAGGATGACGAAATTATCTGCACTGGAAAAAGAAAGCCACCTGAAAATATTGATATAATTCCGAATAGGCATCTTCTTTATAACCATTACAAAATGGCAGGGCATAATACAATATGGGCACAGGTTCATGCATCAAGAGGTTGTCCTCACGATTGCTCATACTGTGCTGTTGTACGTCATTTTGGCAGGCGTGTTCGTACGAGGACACCCGAAAATGTTGTTGAGGATATAAAACAGGCAATAGAATTTTATGATAGACCTACAAGGATATGCAAAGTGCTCTGGATTACTGATGATAATTTCTTTGCAGATAGGGCATGGGCAGTTTCTGTGTTGAACGCTATTATTGAAAGTGGTATAAAATATAATTTCACAGTACAGGCAAGGTATGAGGTCGGTTTTGATGATGAAATTCTTGAACTGCTTAAGAAAGCTGGTTTTTTCGAAGTTGCAATGGGGATTGAGTTTCTTGACGATAAGGACTTTAAGGATTATAATAAAAGTTGTAGCTATGACGAAATTATCCGTTCGGTAAAGAATATTCAAAAGCATGGTGTTAATGTAAGAGGATTGTTTATAATGGGTGCGGATAATCACGAAAAGGGTGCTGGGGATAAGCTGGCTAACTTTGTAATTGAACATAATATATGTGGTGTGCTTATTCAGTCAATGTATTTTGTTCCAGGAACACCTGTTTATGACGAAAACAAGGATAATCTTATACATAGGAATTGGAGTAAATATAACGGAAATGTTGTACATTATCCTAAGAAAATTTCACCTTATGATTTACAGCTAGAAATAATTCATGCAAGCAGAAAGATTTATTCCTTTAAGCGACTTTTACAGGCTATGTTTAAAATAAAAGGACTACGAAAAATTCTGTTTATAGGTGAGTGTTTCTGGCAGAAAAGTGTTCGCAGTGATTTAAAAAGGGAATTGGTTAATCTAAAATCATTATAATATTATAGTTAAAGCCACAGCTAACAGTATAGACCATTAGCTATGGCTTTATATTTTATGAATTATAGTAATAAAACAAGACGGTCACCGACCGTCTAAGAAAGATTAATCAAGTTAAAACGATTATGTAAATAAATATAGCCTATCTTGGTTCGCAAATAAGTTTGATAGCTGTTCTTTCTTCGCCATCAATTTCAATATTTGCAAAAGCAGGGGTGCAAATTAAGTCAATGCCGATAGGAGCAAGATAACCACGAGCGATTGCGATTGCTTTCACAGATTGGTTAGTAGCACCTGCACCGATTGCTTGAACTTCAACAGCAGATTTTTCTCTGATAACTCCTGCAATTGCTCCTGCAACTGAATTTGGTGAAGAATGTGATGAGACCTTTAAAACTTCCATTGTTGAAACCTCCCGTATAAATTTAAAAAGGTACTTTGTAATCGTTATTATACAACATTATAAAAAGTTTTGCAATAGTTTTTCAAAAATTTGTTCATTATCTCTCAATAATTTTGTCAAATTTAGTACATCTTCCAACTTCTTCGGAAAATTCTACCACTACGCCATTCAAAAAGCAACTTGTATTCGCCTCTGTAAACTGCACAGGGTATTTATATTTCAATTTATTTACAGCTGGTTCTGTCGCAACTCCAAGTACAGATAGCTCAGGACCTGTCATTCCGACATCTGTAATATATCCCGTATGGTCGTTGAGAATTATATCATCATTTGTCTGAACATGGGTATGAGTTCCCATCACAGCCGTTACTTTCCCAGCAAGATAATGCCCCAAAGCCTTTTTCTCAGCAGTGGCTTCAGCGTGGAAATCCACAAAAATATTTGGCGTGTCTATATCCTTTAAAATATCATCAATCACATTAAATGGATTATCAAGTGCGTCCATATATACAGTTCCCATCAAATTTATGATAGCTACTGAATATTTCCCATAATCCAACACGCAAACGCCTTTCCCGATAACTCCATCAGGGTAATTAGCAGGTCTAATAATCGTGTCACGTTCAAATATTTGAACAGAATCACGACGCTTGAACGCATGATTTCCAGTTGTGATTACATCTGCACCACAATTGAACAGCATTTCAGCTGACGCTTTTGTAATTCCATTGCCTGCGGCGGAATTTTCACCATTAATTACCGTAATATCAATAGAATGTTTTTGCTTTAATGAATGTAATTTTTTTTGTAGAAAGTCACAGCCGTGCTTGCCAACGACATCGCCAATAAATAAAAGTTTCATATTATCTCCTAGCTATATAGTATAATTGTATAATGATTGTAGAATCTTTATTCCACTTATATTTTACCATAATTATTAAAAAAAACAAGGGTACATAAAAATTTATATTTTTTTGGGGTAAGTGTCACCTATCATTGATTATTTAACAAATCTTTATTATTTTCCTGGATTATAGTATTGTAATGAAAAGATAAATATGATATAATTATTACAATTATTATGCGACAAAGAATAAAATTATCAGCTTGACTTTTAAATTATTACATTATTTAGCTGAGTATTCATAGTTGCATAATGCACATTATATAGTATTAAGGAGTGATGTTTGTGCTTATCATAGAAAACCATATTGGCAAAATAACAATATCTGAAAAATATCTTTCTGACTTGATTGGCTATACAATAACTAACTGCTTTGGCGTTGCTGACATGAGTTCAAGCAGTCCGATTGATGCGTTATATGCACTCTTTAAGAAAAAGAAAAATGGGAGTAAAATCAATAAGGGTGTTAAGGTTGCTACAAAGGATAATAAGCTTATTGTCAATTTGCATATTACTGTTGCTTTTGGAACAAATATTTCCGTTGTTACTAAAAGTATAACTGATAAGGTTAAGTTTGCAGTTGAAGAGGCAACCGACATGGAAGTTTCAAAGGTGAATGTTTTTATTGATAATATGAACACATAAACTTGTGCAATAAAAAGCAGTTAATTATGTTGGGCTTTCCTCCGCAGAGGAATAGCTTGGCTGAAAAAAAGATATAATATATTAAGATTTATCTGCGGGGGAGAGAGGGATATAGTGATAAATGGTAGCTTACTAAGAGATGCAATGATTTCAGGGGCTATCAGCATTGCGAATAAGAAGCGTGAGGTTGATGAGCTGAATGTATATCCTGTTCCTGATGGGGATACAGGTACAAATATGTCAATGACAATGAGTGCTGCTGCTAGGGAATTAGGTATGCTTGATAATTCTGCAACAGTTTCAAAGGTGTCGGAAGTTGCTGCTTCAGCACTTTTAAGAGGTGCAAGAGGAAATTCAGGCGTTATTTTGTCATTGCTTTTCAGAGGGTTTTCAAAAGGTTTGAGTGGATTGAAAACTGCTAAATGTGAAGATATGGCAAATGCTCTTGAATTAGGAGTTGAGGCAGCGTATAAGGCTGTTATGAAACCAACGGAGGGAACAATTCTTACCGTTGCTAGACTTGCTAGCGTAAAGGCAAGAGAGATTTCAAAGTCAACTAATGATGTAACTTTGCTGTGGCAAGAGGTTTGCGATGAGGCGTTGGCTACACTGAATAGAACACCCGATATGTTACCTGTTTTGAAAAAAGCAGGGGTTGTTGATGCAGGAGGAAAAGGTCTGCTTGTAATTTTTGAGGCTATGCTTGAGGTTTTCAAGGGTGGAGAGATTACAAAGGCTGAAAATGAATATGATGTACCAGTTAAAAAACATGAAAGCTTTAATACGGTTGTGGGAGATGTTGATGATGAGGTAATTACTTTCACATACTGCACAGAGTTTATTGTTGATAAAAAAGAGGGCAGTAAAGATGCGTCTGTTCTTAGAGCTTATCTTGAAACAATCGGTGATAGTGCTGTTGTCGTTGAAGATGATGATATAATAAAAATTCATGTGCATACCGACCATCCTGGTAAGGCTATGGAAAAGGGCTTGCAATTTGGACAGCTTGTGAATATGAAGATTGAAAATATGCGTGAACAACATCAAAATAGAGTTCGTGAGAATAAAATTAAAGCTGTTCAGGAGTTTGTTCCCGTTAAGCCTGAAAAGAAATTTGGATTTGTTGCTGTTGCTATGGGTAGCGGTATTGAGGCGATGTTCAAGGATTTGGGCGTTGATGTTGTTGTTTCAGGTGGGCAAACGATGAACCCATCAACTGATGATATTTTGAGGGCGATACATTCTACTCCAGCTGAAACAGTATTTGTGTTCCCGAATAATAAAAACATAATTATGGCTGCTGAACAGGCGATTAAGCTTGCTGATAGAAGTGTTTGCGTATTGCAGACAAGGACAATTCCACAGGGAATTTCAGCTATGCTTGCGTTTGATGAAACGCTTGATTTTATAGAAAATAGAATTGCTATGACTAAGGCTTTAGGAAAGGTTTCCACAGGGCAGATTACTTTTGCTGCAAGGGATTCTGAATATGAGGGATACTCAATTAAAAAGGGTGAGATACTTGCACTTGACAATAGCAAGCTAGCGTTTACTGCTAAGGATGTAACTAAGGCAGCGATGAAGCTTGCGAGAAGGCAGATTAAGAGTGATACAAG
>CAZSZG010000080.1:0-5597 GCA_964610805.1 uncultured Oscillospiraceae bacterium | reverse complement strand
GCATTAATTGCTGTCTGCTTTTTTTATTCTTATTATTGAGTTTGGTGGGAATTCCAAATCGCAAGGGATAACCAGTTTCATCATCGCATGATTAGCATTTTCAACTAATTCTCCCTTTTCATCATACATCTCAGTTATTTTTAATTCAATCGGTTCTTTTTGTGGCGATATAATCTCTACTGTATCACCTGAAAAGAACCTGTTTCTTTGTGTTGCATATATTTTTCCGTCAGCACAATAATCAATGACTCCAACAACGTCATATTCCCTTATATAGCCACCTGTTTCATAATACTGGCAATCCTTTGGATTCCCAAAGAAAAATCCTGTGCAGTATTTACGATGACTAACCTTGAAGACCTCGTCATGAATCCATTTTGGTAACTCGAATGAATTAGGATTAGCTTTATAGTGGTCCACTGCCATTCTATATGCGTTAGTAATTATAGAAACATAATAAGCCGATTTTGCTCTGCCCTCAATTTTAAGACTTGTAACACCTGCCTCAATCAGCTTGTCAATATGGTCAATCATACATAAATCCTTAGCATTTAAAATGTATGTGCCTTTTTCGTCCTCATAAATCGGATAAAACTCATTAGGACGCTTTTCCTCAACAAGATGATAACCCCATCTACAAGGCTGGGCACATTCACCTCTGTTCGCATCCCTGTTAACCATATACTGCGACAGCAAGCACCTCCCCGAAAATGATACACACATAGAACCATGCACAAACACTTCAATATCAAGTTCATCTGGCACATTTGCTCTGATTTGTGCAATCTCCTCAAGGGATAACTCTCTTGCTAAAACCACCCTTTTTGCTCCCATATTATAAAGCTCATTCGCCGTTACATAATTCACCACACCCGTTTGTGTAGACATATGTATCTCCATATTTGGTGCAAACTTCTTAACAAGTGATAAAACACCTATATCTGCAACAATAACTGCATCAACCTTGCAATCGACTGCTTCCTCTATAAAAGCCTGAAACGCTGATATTTCATCGTTTCTAGGCAGTGTATTGCAGGTCAAGTAAGCTTTAACACCCTTTTTATGTGCAATATCAACAGCAGTTTTCAACCCCTCATAATCAAAATTAAGCGGCGATGCCCTCATACCAAACTCTTTTCTGCCGAGATAAACTGCATCTGCACCATAATCAATCGCAGATATTAATCTTTCATAATCACCGACAGGTGATAAAACTTCCAACCTATTTAAAATAGACAAAAATATTCCTCCGTTTTTTTATTCCACTACTGCCGCAGCCTCTGCAGCTGCTTGTGCGTCAGCATATTGTTGCTGAACCATTGCTAAATTTGCATTATGCTCGTCAAGTGTCGTTGCAAAATAGGTTTCCTTTGTATTAATATTTGCACAGAAATAATAATACTGCGTTGTAGCAGGATGAATAACTGCTTCAATCGCCTCTATTCCAGGATTACATATTGCTCCTGGTGTCAATCCAGCAACTTTATATGTGTCATAGGCTTGTATTGTTAGGCTTGCCGAAGCCGTTTGGTCAATATTTTTCTTAATAACCTCATTTGAATATTTTGACGTAGGGTCTGATTCCAAAAAGGCTTGTGTACGTCCTATCGCCTCAGGATTATTCAAACGATTATAGAAAACTGACGCAACCATCTCCATTGACTCCTTTGACGGTGCTTCTGCTTGCACTATTGACGCAAGCGTTATCAACTCATCAAAAGTCAAGTTAGATTTCTTTATCTTATCATAATGAGGGCTAATTTTCGCCTCAAAGTTATCATATATCTTTTGACAAACTAGCTTATAGGCTGTTTTCTCTTCAACATCTCCACCATCAGCAACGCCTGCATAAAAAGTGTATGTATCGGGGAATAAATAACCCTCCATCTTATAAAACTTCATCGTATTTGTATTAGTTAACAGCTCATTAAACTTATGCTTTTCTTCAATAAACTCTCCAGAATTGAATAAGAAAATAAATTTATCTACATCAGCAATAACATCTGCCTCAAAAAGCATTTGAGCAGCGTCATATAAATTGATTCCCTCATTAAAAGTTATCGTAACCGTATTGTAAGCCTTATTTATTGGTGTACCAGTCAATTTTTCTATTATCCCATCATAACCACTACTAGGCTTTACTATATGTTCACCAGCTTGATAAAGAGGTCCAGCCTCCTTAAGTTTAGATATTGCCCTAAACAGTGTTGGAGATTTAATTACTCCTTTATCTTGCAGTAATTGTGCAATATCGTTCGTTGTCGCATCTTTAGGTATCTCTACTGTAATTTCCCCATCAGATTTATCTATACCCAAATAGTCCTTGCCTAAAGAAATAAGCAACACTGACAAAACAATTGAAGCACATACGATAAATGTTATCCTTATTAATGCAAATGCAAGCTTTGCACCCTTTCGCTTTTTACGAACCCTACGCCTTGGTTTTTTTGCTTTTTCTTCCTCAGCATTTTCTTCATATTCGACATCAATAAATTCATCTTCAATACGTTCGTCATCTGTTAAAACATATTCAGACTCCTCATCAAATTGAATTAAATCTCCATCCTCATCATCATGCTCACTGGAATCTAATAATCTACTATCAAAATCCTCCCCACTGATAATGCCCACCTGTTCTATTTCGCTATCAAGCATATCATCCTCTTGCTCTTCAATAGGTTGCTCAAGCTCTGCTGATTTCCCTGACTGCTCCAGAATATCATCAATAAGCCTATCGTTATCTTTATTTTTATCTCCCAAACCCTTATTATCCATTATACACCTCCACAAAATCCTTTTCTGTCATTAAATATTTTATACTAATATCATGTTCCTCTTTAATTAAGCTGTCTGTTAAACAAGCACTGTAACATATCCCCAATGTAGTTATATCCTTATGTGATGACAAAAATCTATCATAATATCCGCCACCATAACCCAACCGAAAGCCATTCATATCATAGGCAAATGCAGGAACAATACACAACGAGCCATCAAACGAACGAACAAGCGTATCAAAATTTTCTATTGGCTCTGCGATACCGTAAGAAGATACCTCAAGATTATCCAATGAATTTATAATATAAAAGCTTATCGTTCTATCGGCATTACATCTTGGCAATGCAATAGGCTTGCCGATATTAAGGGAATAATTTATAAGCTTTAATGTGTCAATCTCACTATTAATTGAATAATATGCCAACACAATTTTACATTCCTTATATAGCTCATGGCTGATTATCCTCTGAAATATTAATTCATCAAATTCAACCTTTTCAGCCTTATTGATACCATTCCTCAATTCTCTATAACGACTTCTCAACAAAGCTTTTTCACCTTTAAGCTTATTATTCATTTTTTGCACACGCCAAAGATGACTCTAAAATGTTTTTTCTTTCTTTTGAAGTTAGGATTTCCACAAGCTTTAATGAGAATTCCAACGCAACTCCCGCTCCTCTTGCTGTGATATATTTATTAGAAACGCAAACAGGCTCATCGCCCACCTTTGCTCCAACAAGCTGTGATTCAAATCCATAATAGCAAACTGCATTTTCTCCCTCAAGCAAACCCTTATGACCTAATATCGACGGTGCAGCACAGATTGCAGCAATATATTTACCACTTTGAACACAATAATCTATCGCTTTCTGTACATTAGCTGACTTCTCAAGATTTAGTGTTCCAGGCATTCCACCAGGCAAAACTATCATTTCTAATTTATCTGATAATTCCAATTCACTATCAGTAATATCAGTAACAATTGGTATGCCATGAGAACCTGTGATAATATTATCCCCTACTCCAACAGTAGTAACATCAAGCTCACATCTACGCAAGCAATCCACAGGTGCTACTGCCTCCATCTCCTCAAAACCATCAGCAAAAAAAACATAAATCACAATTAACAACTCTCCCCTGTATCCTAATTTATCACATTCCTATTTATTGAATCTAATCACATTCTTCTCTAGCAAAAATGCTGGGTAATAAGAACGCTTTGATTTTCTAAGCCCCTCTATACCCAAATCCTCTTCACGATTTATATATTTAAAGTCCTTTGCTGCATATTTAGCAAATTCATTATTAATCGCTACATATACACCTAAATACTCCGTATTTGCTTTTTCAATATGAACACAAAAAGTGTTGCTATTCAACCGTTCGCCCAAAGTAAAAGCAACTATCTTTCCATCAACTCTAATTACTCCACCCTTTAGCTCTAACTCCTTAAAGTATTTGAAATAAGTGTGAATAGCATACTGCTCTGCAACGCTTGAATGGCTGTGATAGCCTTTTTTAGAATTATATGTTACCGCACTAAATTCAATACATTCATCAAAATCTTTTACAGTCATCGGTGAAAACTCCCATGAATATCGCTGAAACTTAGCCAAATGATTTCGCTTTTTATTATACTTTTTACCTTTAAGCTCAATTATATCGCTTGCATTGTAAATATAGTCACTGGAGTCCTCGGACTTTTTAATAGTAAACTCATTGGGAAATAGCTCATTAAAAAGCTGTATTTTATCATTATGAACAAAATTTATTTCTGTGGTCAAACCCATGCTTTTTGAATACTCCCTAAGCTGATTGATTACATCAAAATAATCTCCCTCTCCCGCTGGGAATGAAAACCTTGCTACGCCATCTCGAACTGCTCCTACTATATAAAAATCTTTATATCTGCATATTTGTGAATCATTAAGCCTTACCCATGCCATATTATTAGCAAAGCTATATTCGCAAGCCATAAAATCCGACTTCACCAAAAGCTCTTTAATCCATTTTTTATCATTAATATTAATTTTCCTAAATTTCAACATTTTTAAATTGCTCCATTTATTATTTTCATCAACTTCTCATTTATTACATCTTCACTCTTAGGCAAATCTCCAGAATTACACTCTAAAACAATCCACCCTAATTTATCAGCCGCATATAACGCCGTTTCCCTACATCTCTTTAAATATTCAACATTACCCTCATGTATATCCTTCTTGCTTACATCGCCATTGTATCTTTTATTCAAAAGCTCCTGTGATATTTCAACAGGCATATCCAAAAAAATAGTCTTATCAGGCTTTGGAAGTCCTAATTTATTATATTCATAATCTTCAAGCCAATCCAAATAATCATTCCAGCCACCTTTATCCAGCTTAACCATCTGATGAATTGCATTTGAGCTGACATATCTGCTTGCAAGTATCAATCCACCCGAATTATAATAATCCTCCCAATAAAGCTTAAAGCTTGCGTATCTATCAACTGCATAAAAGCTAGATGCCGCATAAGCATTTACGCTATCTGCATCACTTGAAAAATCACCATTAAGATACATTTTCACCAATGTAGAAGATGGTTTATCATATTCGGGAAAACTAATAGCCTTATATTTTATACCATCATTCGTTAAATTATCCTGTATCAACGCAAATTGAGTTGATTTACCACTTCCGTCAAGACCATCAATCACAATCAACTTGCTTTTTATATTCTGCATTTACATTCCCTCATATCCAATTTCTCTCTTACTAAATACCTTAATATTTATTTTAACATTTTTAATACAATACGTCAATAATTAATTTAATTTT
>CAZSZG010000079.1:2313-5747 GCA_964610805.1 uncultured Oscillospiraceae bacterium | reverse complement strand
ATTATTTTTAATCTGAATATTAGAAAAAAATCTGCCCATTTTACTACACCCCTTCAAATAGATAATAACAAGTTATCGCAAATAATCATAACATTATATTGTTAATCTGTCAATATATAATCACTTATAAGTATTATATTCTGACAATTTTATTATAAGAATACAGTCACTAATGACACCTTTTCTTGTTTCTTGCAAACAGAAATAATCACGGTGTACTGTTTAAATTCATATTATTATATAATACGTTAATTGCGAGATTTGAATTAATTTTGTAAGGAGTTGTAATAATGAAGTTTTTGCGGTATCTGTTAATTTTCGTTCCACTTTCAATTATCGGTGCTGTTTTTTCTTGGAATTCGTCATTAATATTTTTCATGACTTGTTTGGCTATAATTCCTCTAGCAGGCTATTTAGGCATAGCAACTGAGGAAATAGCGGCGATAACAGGCCCTAAACTAGGTGGATTTCTTAATGCTACATTTGGAAATGCAACGGAGCTGATAATTTGCGTTTTTGCATTAAAGGTTGGAATGTTTGACGTTGTTAAGGCATCGCTTGCTGGTTCAGTTTTGGGTAATATCCTATTGGTTTTAGGTTGCAGTATATTTGCAGGTGGCTTAAAACATAAGGAGCTAAAATTTGATGCTCAACAGGGTAATTTCACATCGACCATGCTCTTATTTGCAGTTGTCGGTTTGTCTGTGCCAGCAGTTTTTACATATACAAATTCAATTTCTGAGCAAACTTTCACAGCAAAATATCAAAGCTTTAGCTTAATTGTCAGTGGTATTCTTCTGGCAGTTTATGTAATTGGTTTAATTTATTCATTTAAAACGCAAAAAGACCTCTACGGTGTCGAACACGCAGAGGACATAGATTCTAAGTGGAGTTTATCCGTTAGCATTATAATTTTAGCAGTAGCAACGATACTTATTGCTACAATGTCCGAATTTTTGGTATCAAACATTGAGCCAATGACGGAAGCAATTGGTGTTCCGAAAATGTTTGTAGGGCTTATTCTGATACCAATAGTAGGAAATGCAGCAGAGCATAGCACAGCGATTATTATGGCGATGAAGAATAAAATGGATATTGCGATAGAGATTGCTGTTGGTTCAAGCCTACAAATAGCGTTGTTCGTGATACCTTTACTTGTGATTATGAGTATGATTTTCACGCCAATGAGCATAATTTTCAAGCCAATTGAGTTGTTTATATTCGGTGTGAGTGTGCTTATCGCTAATCAGATTGTTTCATCTGGGAAAACGAATTGGCTGGAGGGATTGAAGTTAATTTCGATTTACGCTATTTCAGCAGTAGGATTTTTCATCATAGGATAGGTTGATTTATGTTAATCTATATCTGATTTAACGCTTTTAATTAATTTTATTAACAAAAAACCCAAAGCAATTGACACTTTGGGTTTCCTTTATTATTCTTATTAAAATGATATAAAGCTCTTTGGATAGTAAAATTAAATCTTCCTACTTGCAATTTCCTCTGTCAATCTCTCAGCAAGTTCGCCGAATGTCATTGTGCCTAAATCGCCATCTCTGCGTGAACGCAACGCAACAGTTCCGTCCTGTACCTCATTATCTCCCAAAATTATCATACATGGAGTCTTTTCAATCTGTGCCTGTCTAATCTTGTACCCAACCTTTTCAGCTCTCTCATCAACTGAACAACGTATATTCATAGCTTTTAGCTTATCTGCAACTCCATTTGTATATTCCAAATGCCTATCTGCAATAGGAATAAGCCTAACCTGTTCTGGTGCAAGCCACAACGGAAACGCTCCTGCATACTTCTCAATAAGCAACGCAAGCGTTCTCTCATAACAACCAAGCGAAGTCCTGTGAATAATGTAAGGATTTTTCTTTGTGCCATCATCAGAAACATATTCCATGCCAAACTTTTCAGCTAACATTTGGTCAATTTGTATAGTTATAAGCGTATCCTCTTTACCATGCACATTCTTAATCTGAATATCAAGCTTAGGGCCATAAAACGCCGCCTCACCGATAGCAACAGAATAATCTAAGCCCAAATGGTCAAGGATTTTCCCCATCACGCTTTGTGCCTCGTCCCACTGCTCGACAGTACCAATATACTTCTCGCTATCCGTTGGGTCCCACTTAGAAAAGCGATAGCTAACATCCTCCAAAAGTCCCAATGTTTCAAGCATATAATTCGCCAACTCTACGCAACCCTTGAACTCGTCCTCTAGCTGTTCAGGTGTGCAAATCAAATGTCCCTCTGAAATAGTGAACTGTCTAACCCTGATAAGTCCGTGCATTTCGCCACTTTCTTCATTTCTGAAAAGTGTTGATGTTTCGCCCAAACGCATTGGTAAATCCCTGTAAGAACGCTGTCTATTTAGGAAAACTTGATACTGAAACGGACAAGTCATAGGACGCAAAGCGAAAACTTCCTCGTCTTTTTCCTCATCGCCCATCACGAACATACCATCTTTATAGTGGTCCCAATGCCCTGAAATTTTATATAAGTCGCTCTTTGCCATCAACGGAGTTTTTGTTAATTGGTAACCTCTTTTCGCTTCCTCATCCTCAACAAAGCGTTGTAAAATTTGTATGACCTTAGCTCCTTTTGGAAGCATTATAGGCAAGCCTTGTCCGATTACATCAACCGTTGTAAATAACTCAAGTTCACGTCCAAGCTTGTTATGGTCACGCAATTTCGCTTCCTCAAGCTTCTTTACATGCTTCTCAAGTTCAGCTGACTTTGGATAAGCAGTACCGTAAATTCTGGAAAGCATCTTGTTTTTTTCGCTACCTCTCCAGTAAGCACCCGTACATGACAAAAGCTTGAACGCCTTAACAGCACCTGTTGTCATAAGGTGAGGGCCTGCACATAGGTCTGTGAACTCACCTTGTTTATAGAATGAAATTGGCTCGCCCTTGCCGATATGCTCCTCGCATAATTCTACCTTATATGGCTCGTCCTGTTCCTTTAAAAGCTTTATCGCATCATCAGGAGAAAGCTCAAAATGCTCAAGTGGCATAGCATTCTTGACAATTTTTTTCATTTCTGCCTCAATAGCAGTTAATTCCTCTGCTGTAAAAGGATTTTCTGTATCGAAATCATAGTAAAACCCATTGTCAATTGCTGGACCTATCGCAAGCTTAACGCTTGGATACAGTCTTTTAACAGCCTGTGCAAGAATATGAGATGCAGTATGCCAAAACGCTTTTTTGCCCTCAACACTGTCAAAAGTCATAACCTCAAATTCGCAATCCTCACTGATAATAGTACGCAAATCGCATACCTCACCATTGATTTTTACACAACATGATGCCTTGTAAAGCCCTGTTCCAATGCCCTTTACAATTTCAGCAGCAGAAAGTCCACTCTCCACTTCACGAACACTACCATCTTTTAATGTAAGTTTAATCATTATATAATCTCCTTTA
>CAZSZG010000079.1:0-2213 GCA_964610805.1 uncultured Oscillospiraceae bacterium | reverse complement strand
CACATAAACTTTATATTTGTAACGCCCTTTGCTTTTAGCTCATCAATAGCCGTATTAACTGATACGCCCGTTGCAAGCATTGGATCAATAATTATTGACTGACGCTCTGCAATATCATCTGGTAGCTTTGAATAATACTTAACAGGTTTAAGTGTTTGAGGATCTCTATACACACCAACATGTCCAATTTTAGCCGCTGGAACAAGAGCTGTAACACCGTCAATCATACCTAAGCCTGCACGCATTAATGGAATAAAAGCAAGCTTTCTACCAGAAATAACCTTTGTTTTTGCAACAGCAATCGGTGTTTCAATTTCAACCTCTTTCAAAGGTAAATCCCTTGTAGCCTCATAACAAATTAGCATAGCAGTTTCAGAAACAAGTTCTCTAAACTCCTTAGGTCCTGTGTTTTTATCCCTCATAAGAGAAATTTTGTGCTGAATAAGTGGATGATCAATTAGATGTAATTTTGACATTTTGTACCTCCATTAAAAAATATTATTTTCTATATCCGTAAACATATCTATTCTCTTTTTGTGGCGGCCACCCTCAAATTCCGAATTAAGATATACATTAACCAGTTCAACAGCCAACCCAGCCCCGATAGTTCTTGCTCCAAGACATATTACATTGGAGTCATTGTGAAGCCTTGTGTATTTCGCTGAAAAATAATCAGAGCAAAGTGCGGCACGAATACCCTTAAATTTATTTGCAGCAATTGACATTCCGATACCTGTACCACAAATTAAAATCCCCTTATCACAATCCCCATCAATAATTTCCTTGCAAACGCTTGTAGCAATTACAGGATAATCGCAAGAAGTACCATCACAGCCCAAATCTTTATATTCAAAATTATTCTCTTTTAGATAATTTAAAATTTCAAGTTTTAAAGGATAACCAGCATGGTCACACCCAATAGCAATCATATTTACCCTCCTTTGTTTTGAAAGTTATTATGCAAATTATTATACCATATTGTTAAATGCATTTCAATGTTTTTTATTTAATTTTCTGCATATATTTCTCACTATTTGTTTAAATCCTTTTCTGCTTTTGTAAGTTGAAGATAGCTTGCCTCCAAATCATCAGCAAAAACAGTATCATGATTAAGCGACGCAAGGCAAAGACTGCTTGCAAGCTGATGTTTTAAATGAGGTGGAGCAATATACAAAAAGTCCTGTTTATACTTCTCATAAAATTCATCTGCACCATCGCCAACAAGTATAACATCTTTATTATACTGGGAAATATTAGCCAAAACTTCATCATATGTGATAATTTTATCCTCACAAAGTCGTGTTATTATATTCCCATCGCCCTCAAAAATTGCTGTATAAACAAGGTCTAGCCTTGCCTTTATAATCGAACAAATAATACCTTTATATCCCACCACATTATAAGCAAGTGCTTCAAGCGTTGAAATTCCCACGCAATCCTTTTTCAGTGCATAAGCCATCGCTTTAACTGCTGAAATCCCAATTCTAAGCCCCGTATATGAACCAGGACCAAGCGATACAGCGAAAACATCAACATCGGATAACGGCTTATTTGCGTCCTCCATCATCCTTTTACAAAGTGGAAGTATAACCTGTGAATGTGTTCGGTTTGTATAAAGACTATTTTGAGCAATAATTATTCCCTCCTCATACAAGGCAGTGGAGGCTGTTTTTCCAGAGGTGTCAATCCCCAATATCAGCAAAACGCTCATCCCCCTCAATTATAATTTCTCTTGTTGTTTCGTCAATATAATTTATAGTAATAAAAATTGTGTTAGTTGGCAACGCATCTATTATATTTTCAGCCCACTCAATCGCAAAAACGCTTTCCTCCAAAGGATAATCATAAAAGCCCGTAGTTTCAAGGTCTGCCGAGCTTTCTATGCGATACATATCAAAGTGGTAAAGAGTAATTCTGCCCCTGTACTCATTTACAAGGGCAAAAGTAGGCGATGTAACCTCATCAGGCAAGCCAAGTCCCATTGCAAGTCCCCTAGTAAACGTTGTTTTTCCAACGCCAAGCCCACCACGAAATGCAATAACATCGCCCTTATCTAACCGAAAACCTATTTGCTTTGCGTATTCAATTGTTTCTGATGGAGAATGTATTATTTTTTTTACTTCCATAGCTACCTCAATTTGAAAATAATCTTAGAAACCATATTTTTCATATAATTCTGGAGCAATACCTGCCAAATCGTCTTTCTATTAAAT
>CAZSZG010000078.1:2170-5945 GCA_964610805.1 uncultured Oscillospiraceae bacterium | reverse complement strand
TTATATCACGTTCCTGCATACTCTTCAACCTCCATTTCAACTTTCAATCGTTTTCTTGCTCTACATAAATGTGACGTTACTGTTTTTTCTGATATTTTCATTATCTTTGCAATTTCCTTTACGGAATACCCCTCGTAATAAAACAGCTGTAAAACTGTTCTATATTTTGGTGGTAAATCAAAAATGTCAATAAGCTTTTCTACATTTTCTGTTGCTGCATATGAAACATTTGCCGCTGCCTCAAGAGATACGGTTTTCTTATTCCAAAATGATTTTTGGCTGTCCTTGCAAGCATTAATTGCTACTCTTATAAGCCATGCCTTTTCTTCTTCATCGGTTGCAAAATCGGGTGCTTTGTAGTATAATTTTATAAAAACATTTTGTACTGCGTCCTCTGCGTCTTGCTTTGAGCCAAGCCTAATCGCACATATTCTATAAATCATAGCTGAATATTTGTCATACTTCTCAGAAAAATCCACCCCCGTCATCCCCTTTCTTGTCAGATTAACTAACCCCTAGTAAGCTTACTCTACTAATAAAACGATTGAACTGTTCAAAATACTGCATAATGCGAAACTTTTTTATTAAAAATTTGTAATTATTTTTGCCAAAAATAAAAAGCTCTATAATATATGTATAAAATTTAAATTATGTCTTGCAATTTGATTAAAAAAATAGTACAATAATATAAGTGTTTATTTAAAATTATAATCGTTTATGTAGCTTTAAGCAAGTACATAAATTATATTTTGCATAGTTTATTTTTACTATGCATTTGTTATGCCCCATCATTTGTCGCTGATAAGGTGGTGTGCATTTTTTACTATAACGATTTTCGGCGAAGAAATGGAGTGTCAAATGGCAATCAAGTACATATTTGTAACAGGGGGAGTAGTTTCGGGGCTTGGCAAGGGCATTACTGCCGCTTCACTTGGTAGACTGCTAAAGGCAAGGGGCTATAAGGTTACAATCCAAAAATTTGACCCATATATTAATGTTGATCCAGGTACAATGAGTCCTTATCAACATGGTGAGGTATTTGTAACAGATGACGGGGCTGAAACTGACCTTGATTTGGGGCATTATGAACGCTTTATTGATGAGAGTTTATCTATCAATTCAAATGTGACAACTGGAAAAATATACTGGACTGTCTTGAATAAGGAACGTAGGGGTGATTATCTCGGTGGTACTGTTCAGGTTATTCCACATATTACTAATGAAATAAAGGAAAGAATTTATCGTGTCGGCAAGGAAACATCAACTGATTTCGTTATAACTGAAATTGGTGGTACTGTTGGCGATATTGAAAGCACGCCTTTCCTTGAGGCTATAAGACAGGTTGTAACAGAAGTTGGGCGTGAAAATGCAATATATATTCATGTAACGCTTGTTCCTTTTATTGCTGGTTCAAATGAACTGAAATCAAAGCCTACTCAACATTCTGTTAAGGAATTATTATCTCTTGGGATTCAGCCTAATATCGTAGTTTGCAGGAGCGAATTGGAAATTCCTGTTGATATGGCTGAGAAGATAAGCCTTTTCTGTAATGTTCGTAAACAGGATGTTATACAAAATCTTACTGCACCATCACTGTATGAAGTACCACTTATGCTTGAAAAAGAGGGGCTTGCTGACTCTGTGTGTTATCATATGAAGCTTGAAAACAAAAAACCTGACCTTTCTGATTGGGTTGACATGGTTAATAGGCAAAAGGCTGCTACTAAAACAGTAACAATTGGGTTAGTGGGAAAATATGTTGCTTTGCCTGATGCGTATTTATCTGTTGCTGAGGCTTTAAGGCATGGTGGGATTAATAATGACACTAAAGTAGAAATTGTGTGGATTAATTCAGAGGAAATTTCTGCTAAGACTGTTGATGACATTCTCAAGGACTGTGATGGAATAATTGTTCCTGGTGGCTTTGGCGATAGAGGAATCGAAGGCATGATTGAGGCAATTCGCTATGCAAGGGTTAATAAAGTTCCTATGTTCGGTATATGCTTGGGTATGCAGATGGCTGTTGTTGAGTTTGCTAGAAATGTTGCTGGACTTGAAAAGGCTAATTCTTCTGAATTTGATCCAGATGGAAAATATAGCGTGATTGATATAATGGAGGACCAAAAGGACGTTACACAAAAGGGTGGAACAATGCGTCTTGGTTTGTATCCATGTAAAATTGTTGAGGGTACGAAAGTTTCCACAATATATAACAACAACCTCATTTATGAGCGTCATAGACATCGTTGGGAGTTCAATAATGGCTTTAGAGATGTTCTTTCTGAAAATGGACTTGTTATTGCTGGTCTTTCACCTGATGAACATTTAGTTGAAATTGTTGAACTGAAAGACCATCCTTGGTTCATAGGCGTTCAATTCCATCCTGAATTTAAGTCAAGACCAAACAAGCCACAAAAACTTTTCACTGACTTTATTAGAGCGTCTTTAGAATATTATGAGAGAAAGAATTAATATACTTTTAAAGAATTTGTGTTTTTCTGTGTCAAATATTTGAATTCTACAATAAAACAAGATATTTTTGTTTAAAATGTCGAACTTATCAATGTATTTGGAAATGCTATTGACAATAATATTCCTTTATGTTATACTAATGTCATAGTTTTAGTACACTATTTCCATTTACTAAATTTAATAGTTGGCAAACTTACTGAAAGGTAGGGACGCAAAGCCAAGGGTCCTCTTCATATTTTTATGAAAAGACAGCCGGTTGCACAAAGTTAATTTCGCTTTGTCAAAGCCAATGTCTTTTGATATTGGCTTTTTTGCGTTAGCTAAACCTAAAACTAAATATAATTTGGGCAAACTTACTGAAAAGTAAGGACGCAAAGCCAAGGGTCCTCTTCATAATTCTTATGAAAAGACAGCCGGTTGCACTCTTTTTAAAGGGGTAACTATAATCGGCATTCTTAGTAATAGGGATGTCGATTTTTGGCGTTGCGTTACATTCTTTAGGTGTTGAAAGGGGCATTTATCGTGATAACAAATGTGAAAAGGTTTTTCTCTCTAGCTATTTCTATAATTTTTGTATTATCCTTTTTATCTTTACCAATTCTAAATGAGAACAATGTTTCGGCCATTACTTACTATGAGGTAACATACAAGGCTGGAAATTATTCGGATATTACTGGTAGTTCAGAGGTTACATTCAATGAACGTGCAGAAGGTGCGATTTTCGACCTCCCTGCCCCAACAAGATTTTCAAGGCTTGGATATGAAATAACAGGCTGGTATTGCGAATATGACGGAAAAACGTACACTTCTTATGGGCAATATAAAATGCCAAACCAAAATGTTACATTTACAGCTGTTTGGATTGCATCTACTTATAAAATAAGTTTTACGTCTAGCAATGGAAGTGGAAAAAATATGTATGTTACGGGTACTGTTGGAGAATATATTTCAATGCCTGAACCTACATTTACATATAACGGCTATGAATTTGCTGGTTGGTCTTATAAAAATACAATTTATCAAGCAGGCGAAAGCTTTCTTGTTCCTGGTATAATGTCTGGACTTACGTTATCCGTAAAGGCAACTTGGACAAGAGTAACCGAAACTACAACGCCTGTGGAAACTACCACGACTACGGAAACTTCCACAACTATGGAAACTTCCACAACTACGAAAGCTACTACGACTACAGAAACTACCACAACTACGGGGGCTACTACGACTACAGAGGCTACTACAACTACGGAAGCTACTACAACTACGGAAGCTACTACAACTACGGAAGCTACTACAACTACGGAAG
>CAZSZG010000078.1:1981-2070 GCA_964610805.1 uncultured Oscillospiraceae bacterium | reverse complement strand
CTACCACAACTACAGAGGCTACTACGACTACGGTGGCTACTGCAGACACAAATCCAGTAAATTGCAGAGAATATGTGTTTAATACAGTT
>CAZSZG010000078.1:0-1881 GCA_964610805.1 uncultured Oscillospiraceae bacterium | reverse complement strand
GGCTACTGCAGACACAAATCCAGTAAATTGCAGAGAATATGTGTTTAATACAGTTCTTAACTATTCGCTGAATTCAAAAATGGTTCAAATTCCACTTTATGATTTAATAAAAAACACTGATAATATAGAATCATTTTCTATTAATATTACCTCTAATAATGGTAAATTAGGAACGATTTCTGCTTCCGTTGGGTTGTCAGCTAACGGTGGTTGGTATCAAGAGGAATTTAATCTTAATCTTGATGATAATAACCACTCTATGGAAATACTAATTGATGACAATATTGATATGAATATTGATAATGGCATACTTCAAGTTGGTTATTGGTATGGAGAACAGCAGTCAATAACTTTGGAAAATATAACGGTTTATTATTCTGATTCTCCAGCAGTTACAAATATTCTAGAAACCACTGAGGTTGAGGAAACTACTACTGTACCCGAAACAGAAATAACTACTGAATCAACCCAAACTACTGTTCCCGAAACGGAAACAACTACTGAATCAGCCGAAACTACTATGGCTGAAACTGAAGAAACAACTGAAACAACAGTTGATATTCGAGTGATTACCAATAAATCAATAGACATTTTGTTAAACAAACCTAATCAAGAGGAAACAACAGAATCTATGGACTTTAATAATGATAATGTTGTAAATGTTTTCGATTTGATACACCTCAAAAGGCTAAGATTAGGATATTAATTTGCCCCCCCTTTTCAATAAATTTATATATAAAAGACAGGCACTGAGTTTAACAGCTCGGTGCTTGCTCTTTTGGGCTAAAACTTGACAAAGCTTTCAGGTTATTATATACTCAAAGTATGGTTTAAACTTATCAAAGTCTGGAGTCGAAATATGTTAGCATCTTTAACAAATATAAATAAATTTTATAATGGAAATCAAGTACTAAAAAATGTAAACCTCACCATTGAGGATAATGACCGTTTAGGTCTTATTGGCGTAAATGGATGTGGAAAAACCACGTTGATTCGTATTCTTACTGGAAAAGAACTGCCCGATAAGTTCACTGATGAGGACGGTATTATTTCTTTTTCTAATAAGGTTTCAGTAGGCTATCTTGAGCAAACTGGTGCTTTGGATAACGAAAATACTGTTATTGCTGAAATGAAAAATGTGTTCCATGAGCTTTTGGATATTCATGCTAGAATGCACGAACTTGAACAGGAGATTTCTAAGAATGCAAGTGGTAATATTACTGCACTTACCGAAGAATATTCACGAATTACAGCCATTTTTGAGGCGAATGACGGATACCTCATAGATGTGAAGATAAAAACTGTGTTGAGTGGTATGGGCTTTGACGATAGCCAGTTTAACAGGGTTATTTCTGGCTTTAGTGGTGGAGAGAAAACAAGACTTGCCCTCTCAAAACTTCTGCTTGAAGCTCCAAATTTACTGATACTTGACGAGCCTACCAACCATCTTGACTTTAAAACAGTGCTATGGCTTGAGGATTACCTTAAATCTTACAAGGGTGCGTTGCTGATTGTATCGCATGATAGATATTTTCTTGACACTCTTGTGCAGAGCGTATGCGAAATTGAAAGAGGAGTTCTCACACGCTATAAGGGCAATTACACTGCGTTTACAAGGCTTAAAGAGGAGGCTGTTGTTCGTCAGCAAAAGGAATATGACCGACAACAAAAGGAGATTGCAAAGCTTGAGGACTATGTTGCGAAAAATATAGTTCGTGCATCAACCTCCAAGAGTGCCCAAAGTAGAGTGAAAACCCTTGAGAAGATGGAGATTATAGACAAGCCATTTGCACCGACAAAGGCATCTAAAATCACACTTGAATATAATGTCACTCCTCCGTTTGATTTGCTGAATGTGCAAGATATTGATATTTCAGTGGG
>CAZSZG010000077.1:0-5997 GCA_964610805.1 uncultured Oscillospiraceae bacterium | reverse complement strand
GTGGCTTTGTTGTGGGGGTGGTTGGCTTTGTGGTTTCTGTGGTTTTAGGAGGTCTAGTAACTGGTGGTCTTTTCGTTGTTTCATCTTCAATTTTTGTCTGAGAGCTTTCCTGATAAGGTTCAGTAGTAATTCCATCATTTTCACCATCCGTAACTTCATCTTCATCATCTATATCTGGAACAACAGTAATTTTCTCTGAGGGGAGTTCATCTGGTACAGTTGTTGTAATTATATCGCTATCTTCCGTACTATACTGATATTCTGTTGTTTCGTCAGATATTACAATTTCTGTTTCGGTTTCTTGTGCCAATGTCTCTTGAGTAGTTTCGACATGATATACGGGGAGAGTGTATGTCCTGCCTGCAATACTATTCAAAGCAAGAACCATTACAAGAAAACATGATGCCAATGACGCATAGCGATTGAAAGTATGTACGCTAAGAGAGTTATTCTTCTGACGTTTTGCTGAATACATATTATTTCTTATTCTTTGTGAAGTCTTATCATCAAGCTTTATCTGCGAATAATATTCCTTATATCTTTCCTTTTCATTCATCAGAATACCCTCCCTTCAACAATACTTTCAGCTTTTCTCTAGCTCTTTTTAGCTGTGTTTTAATTGTGGATTCATTTATATCCAAAGTATCACTAATTTGTTTAATAGACATATCCTCAAAATAAAACAAATGTATCACCGTTTTATATTTCTGTGGAAGTTTTAACAAAGCATTATGTACATCTATTTTTGTTTCTGAGGCTTTTTCATTAGAATCCGTACAGAAAGATTCATCCAATTCAGTAGTTCTTTTATACCAAGAGGACAAAAAGAAACTTTTGCTACAATTCACAGTTACCTTTACAAGCCACTTTTTACGATGTTCTTCATTTTCAAATTCTTGATTTTTTTTGATATATCTCATAAAAACCTCATGACAAACATCTTGTGCATCATGCCGAGTTTTTACAAGAGAAAAAGCTAATCGAAAAACCATATCTTTATATTCATCAAAAACTTCATCAATACAATCATCAGATCTCAAGGACTGTATTGCCATCGCTTAATTTCCTCCCCTCACTATATTAACTTTGCAACTGTACAAAAAGTTGCATAATAATATAATTTTTTATGTCATTATAAATTTACATCTAATCAAGCCGATATAAACTAACTAGTTTTTTCATTATACCATATTTTCGCTGTAATATCTACATTTTAAACAAAATTCGATAGGATTGTATGTTGATTTTCAGTGAATATAAAATAGACACCTACTAAAATGTAAGCGTCTTTTTTTATATTGTGAATCATATAGTTCACTTTTTATTTATAGGAAAACTCAAGCTAATTTTTGTTCCCATATGCTCTTGACTGCTCAATTTTAAAACAGCATTATGGTAATTCGCACCATGCTTTACAATTGATAACCCTAAACCCGTTCCTCCCGTTTCTCTTGAATGGCTCTTATCAACACGATAGAAACGCTCAAATACACGTTCTCTATGTGCCTCTGGTATACCAATTCCTGTATCCTTAACTGTAAGAATTATTTCATCTTCGCTACTGAAAACAGATAACTTCACCTGTCCATTTTCACGATTATATTTAATAGCATTATCGCAAAGATTATACACCATCTCGTCAATAATTTGCCTGTTTCCATAAATAGTTAAGCTTTCACCATCAACCGATATTTCAACATCCTTTTGTTCAGCCTGTGGAGTAAGTCTTTCTGCAATATCTTTCAGCAAATCCAAAAGATTAACATTCTCAAAAGAAATCTCAATATCATTCTCATCAAGTCTGGAAAGCTTGATAATATCCTCAACAAGCGTAATTAGTCTGCTTCCCTCGTTGAAAATACGCTCTGAAAACCTTTGTACATCCTCTTGCTTTACCAAACCATTTTTCATAATCTCAGCATACCCTGAAATAGAAGTTAACGGTGTTTTTAGCTCATGTGATACATTTGCTGAAAATTCTCGCCTTAACTTTTCAGCAGCCTGTTTTTCAGTAACATCCATAATCAGCAGCACTGCACCATTTATAGAATTATCAACAAGCACTGGACTTAGCATGAAATTATATATCCTACCCTTAATAATATCGATTTCCTCAAATGACTTCCCTCTTAAAACCTTTTCAATCCATTCCTGAAAAGAATTACTACGATTCATACTGAAAATATGCTTATTAATACAATCCTCTTTATCCACATCAAATAGACTTAACGCACTACCGTTGATAAATAAAATTATGGACTTTGAGTTAATCATAACAAGTCCCTCTTTCATATTCTCGGTAATTGCTGAAAACTCCTCTTGCTTTTCACGAAACTTATCCATCTGTTTAGAAATTTGAGCATTTTGCCTTGTGATTTGGGCAATCAAAGGCGATAATTCCTCGTATGTTTCATTCGCCATAGGATTATTTAAATCTAAATTATTAATGGGTGCAACAATTCTTTTTGTCTGCCAACTAGCAAGCAAAATTGCTACAATAAAAATACCTACGCAAATAATAATCATATATGGTATACAGTTAGCTAAAATTGAAAACACACTCTTTACCGTATTTGAAACCCTAAGTACTGTTCCATCATCTAATGCAACAGCATAATAAAAGGTTTGCTCATCAAGAGTATCAGAAAATCTAGTTATTTCACCATGACGATTTTGTATCGCAGAATTAACCTCAGGTCTATCAAGATGGTTATCCATTTCGCTTTCATCAGCCTCATCATCGTAAAAAACTGTACCATCACTCAATATCAATGTAATTCTATTAGTACCTGCAATTTTACTTACAAGCCATAAATCATCATCATCAGAATTATTAAGCGATGTAGCAATTATTTCAGCTTCGTGCCTAACATCTCTTTTTACATCATTATAAAACTCTCGGTACATCAAAATAGAGATAAGCGTTGAGGAGAGCAAAACTGTTATAATTATTATTATGCACATACTTGAGAATATTTTTCGCTTCATCTACTCACCCCATTCGATAGCCGACACCTCGTATAGTTTTAATTAAATCTCCACTCTCACCCAACTTTTGCCTAAGAGTACGAATATGAACATCAACCGTTCTTGTTTCACATTCCGAATCATATCCCCATATCTTCTCCAGTATGCTGTTTCTAGTAAGAGCAATCCCCTTATTTTCAATCATATAACGTAAAAGCTCAAACTCCTTAAATGTTAGCAGAATTTCTTCATCTCTATTCATAACCAAATGCTTATCAACATTTACCGTTATATCGCCCATACTCAGCTCAGCACTTGAAACCTTTGGTCTAGTGCGACGCAAAACAGCCTTAACCCTTGAAACCATCTCCATCATTCCAAACGGTTTCGTTATATAATCCTCTGCACCACTGTCAAGCCCCTTAACTTTGTCATATTCTGAACTTTTAGCTGTAACCATTATTACTGGAATATCTTTGGTCGAATTATTGGCTTTCAACTTCTTCAGTATCTTTATTCCATCTTCGTCCTGTAACATAATATCAAGCAAAACTAACTCAGGAGTATCATCATCTAAAGCCTTGAAGAAATCTTTACCGTTAACAAAACCAGTAGCGTCAAAACCTGTATTTTGCAGAGTATAAACAACAAGTTCTCTAATGTTATCATCATCTTCTACACAATAAATCATATTTTTCTTTCACCTTTATGTTGCCCCGTAATTGAAAACTCTACCCACTCAGCAATATTTGTGGCATGGTCGCCTATACGTTCAAAATATTTAGCAATCATCAAAATATCAATAGCATACTCGCCATTCTTTTTACTAATCCCAATCAAGTCGATAAGCTCCTGTTTTACTTGATTAAACAAATCATCAACAACATCATCATAGTCCATAACAAATCTTGCAAGCTCCAAATCCGCCCTAACAAAAGCGTCAATACTATCCGACACCATCTTGATAGTGGCTCTTGCCATATCACCAATGTGAATTGTGTTATTTTCAGTTCTTACATTTGCCATAGTTGAAATCTCAGCAATATCAGCCGCTTGGTCGCCTATACGCTCCATATCCGTTACCATTTTTAATGCTGATGAAATCTGACGCAAATCCCTTGCAACTGGCTGTTGCTGTAATAATAATTTCAAGCAAAGGCTTTCTATTTCCCTCTCCTTACGGTCGATTATATCGTCCATCGACATAGCTGTTTCTGCATAAGTTGCATCGCCATCCATAAGTGCCTTTGCAGCATTAGCAATTGCACTTTCGCATAAAGCACCCATCTCTATTAGTTTAGTGTTTAAAAGTTCAAGCTGTTCTGAAAATTTGTTTCTCACTACCCAAACCTCCCCGTAATATAATCTTCTGTCTTTTTATTTTTCGGCAAAGCAAACAATTCCTCTGTATCGCCATATTCAACCACTTCTCCCAAAAGGAAAAATGCTGTCTTATCCGATATTCTAGCTGCCTGCTGCATATTATGAGTTACCATAATTATAGTATAATCCTTTTTCAGCTCTAATGCAAGGTCTTCTATCTTAGAAGTTGAAATTGGGTCAAGTGCAGAAGTTGGCTCGTCCATCAAAAGCACCTCAGGCTGTACTGCTAACGCTCTTGCAATACAAAGACGTTGTTGCTGTCCTCCCGATAATCCTAACGCACTCTTTTTAAGCCTATCCTTTGCCTCGTCCCACATTGCAGCATCTCGCAACGACTTTTCTACAATCTCATCAAGCTTAACCTTTGAATGAACACCATGAGTTCTAGGACCAAATGCGATATTATCATAAATACTCATCGGAAATGGATTAGGCTTTTGGAACACCATTCCAACCCTTTTCCTTAATATATTTATATCCATATCGCCATATATATCTTCATCGTCAAGAAGTACTTTTCCTGTTATTTTGCACCCCTCAACTAAATCATTCATTCTGTTTAAAGATTTAAGTAGAGTTGATTTTCCACAACCAGATGGTCCGATAAAGGCAGTAATTTCATTTGCTCCAATATTCAAGTCAACACCCTTTAACGCCTTAAAATCGCTGTAAAAAAGCTCAAGTTTCTCTATCGTAAATTTATTCATCTTTTCACGCTACCTTTTCGATATTTTCTTAGCAACAAATCCTGAAAACCAATTTATACCCATAACAATTAGTAGAAGAACCGTTGCCGTTGCATATGCTTTATCAGTATGCAATCCCTCTCTTGACAAGGTGTACATATGCACTGACAATGTTCTGCCCGATGACAAAAGATTGTCTGGTATATCTGCCACTGTTCCTGCTGTATAAATCAATGCTGCTGTTTCACCAACAATTCTTCCTATCGCAAGAATTACACCAGCAAGAATTCCTGGTACTGCTGATGGCAAAACTATCTTAAACACTGTTCTCGACCTACCTGCACCCAAACCAAAACTTCCCTCTCGATATGTGTCGGGAACGGATAATAATGCCTCCTCCGTAGTTCTCATAATCAACGGTAAAATCATAATTGAAAGAGTAAATGCACCCGCAAGCATTGAATATCCCCAACCAAGCGTTGTAACGAAGAACAAAAGCCCGAATAATCCATAAACAATTGATGGAATTCCTGATAGAGTTTCGGCAGTAATTCTTATAATCTTTACTATCCTACTGCCCCTTTTAGCATACTCAACAAGATAAACTGCTGAGAAAATTCCAAGTGGAACAGCGATAATTAGTGATATAAAAGTCATTGTAATTGTGTTAATTAATGCTGGCATAAGTGATAAGTTGCCCGTTGTATATTCTAACGCAAACAGGTCAGCAGTTAAGTTTGGAACTCCTTTAACCAATATAAATAGGATTAGGAATAACAATATGAATACTGTTAAAATTGTCGCAATTGCAACCATTAAAAAAAGCACAAGTGATAGTGGATTTTTTTTGTATGCCTTGAGCTTTTGGCGAGTAGTTTGTGTATTTATCGGTTTCATTTATCCACCCTCCTCTTAATTAATGAGAAAGTGAGGTTTATAATTAAAATAAACACAAACAACA
>CAZSZG010000076.1:3340-6058 GCA_964610805.1 uncultured Oscillospiraceae bacterium | reverse complement strand
ATGTAATCAACCTTGATAAACTGAGGAGCTGTTACCCAGCCGTTCCCCTTTTTCCAAACGTATTCACCGTTATATTCTGTATATGTAAAGCCCTCCTTACTGAAGAAATCCTGAACAATAAACTTAACGAACTCGTTGGGTTGGTTTATTACGAAATCAGTTTCAAAGCGTTTTCTTTTTGCCATTTTAAATAGCCACCTTTCAATAAAATACCTGTTAATTATACTGTAATAAAGAGGGAATGTCAATAGCTCATTCGCCAAACAAAGATACCCCTCCACATTAATTGCGGAGGGGTATCAAATTATTCGCTTCTTAGTGCCTCAACAGCATCTTTCTTAGACGCCATTCGTGCTGGAATATGTCCACCGAGCATTGTCAAAACTGTACTGATAACAATCAGCATTACGCCATGAACAGGGTTTAAAAACGCTACATTTTTCAGACCAGTCATATTATCAATAAACACATTTATCGGTAACGTGCTGAGTGCTGCAATGCCTACGCCCAATACACCTGAGAACACGCCTAAAATACAAGTTTCAGCGTCAAACACACGAGTAATATCTTTCTTCCTTGCACCAAGTGCCTTTAATATACCAATTTCCTTTGTTCTTTCCAAAACGGAGGTATATGTAATAATACAAATCATGATAAGGCTAACAACAAGTGATATTGCTGCAAAAGCGATTAAAACAATCGTAATTGCGTCCATTATGCCACCTGTCATATCTGATATAGAACTTGCAAGGTCTATATAGATAATCTTATCTACATCTTCTTTATCTTTGTTATACTCATCTAAATAAGCTGTAACTTTATCCTTTGACTCAAAATCCTTTGGATAAACCATAATCGCATATGGCGTAGATTCTCCCCCAAGAACAGCTAATGTCATAGATTTTTCTTCTTCTGTCATATCAGTCATTGTGAATACATTTTTCATTGAATTCTTTTGAGCCTTTACTATTTCAGAATCCAAAGTATTCTCAAGAACCATTGTTGAAAGCTCGTCATCATAAATAATTCCTGTTGCAAGCAAACCTATTTTTACATCTTTTTTAACTCTAACAATACCTGTGATTTTTAAGTTAATATTATCCTCAGATAAGAACATTTCATCATAGTTAGTATCAGGAATAAACGAGCCGAACTCAGTTTTTGCATAGTATTCATCATTTGCAACGGATACAAATTCAGTTCCGATTATTTCCTCAAAACTAACTGTTTCCTTGCCCTCAACGTCAAAACCAAGTGCTTTTAATGTATGCAAATCAATTCTGTTTTTTGTATCAACAAGCAGAATTAAATCTGTTGGACTTTCAGGGTAACTACCAGCAACTAAATCATAGTTTTCAGTTAAATATGACTCTTTTTTATTGCCTAGATTTTTTGGATAGGAACTCATAGTGCTGAATTCCATAGAGATTGAATCAGGGCTTTTTAGTGAAACAGGCTTAACACTACCGTCTATTTCACGAAGAAGATTCATTGATGCAAGGTTAAGATTACCTATTTTATTACAAATATTAGGGTCAATATTATTAAGATAATTTATGAATTCGTCATCGAACTTATTTGTATGATTTACAAACAATTCTGTTGAATCAAAAAGGAAAACCTCATCAGAGTCGGCATATTCAGGAGTACCCATCATTTGGTTCATTGCACCTTCTTGATAGCCCTCAATATTTTCAATATTAGCAGTAGTTGTTGATTGAAGAATTTGAATAGGGAACTCATTCATTGCATCAGCTTGGAACTTATCAATTTGCTTTTGGAAACCTGTTGAAAGGCTTAGAATTAACGCAATTCCGATGATACCGATACTTGAAGCGAATGCTGTTAGGAATGTACGGCCTTTTTTCGTTTTAAGGTTATTGAACGAAAGCCCCAAAGCTGTTAAGAACTTCATGCTTGTTTTTGTTAGCTTAAACTCATCTTTTTTTGGTCTTTCAATATGAGTATGTGAGTCGGATATGATTTTTCCATCTTCAAACTTAATAATTCTGTCTGCATACTGTTCAGCAAGCTCTGGATTATGAGTTACCATAATAACAAGTTTATCTTTTGCAACCTCTTTTATAAGGTCTAAAATCTGCACACTGGTAGTAGAATCCAAAGCACCTGTTGGTTCATCACAAAGCAATATTTCTGGATCATTCGCTAATGCTCTTGCAATAGCAACACGTTGCATTTGTCCACCAGAAAGCTGGTTTGGCTTTTTATGCAAATGGTCTTTTAGTCCAACCTTTTTAAGAACATCAATTGCACGTTTACGCTTTTCAGATTTTGAAACACCACTAAGTGTCATTCCAAGTTCAACGTTTGCAACTATACTTAAATGTGTTATAAGATTATAGCTTTGGAACACAAACCCAACAGAGTTATTACGATAAGCGTCCCAATCCTTGTCAGTAAAGTTCTTTGTGCTTTTGCCTTTAATGACTAAGTCGCCCGAATCATAACGGTCTAGTCCACCTATGATATTTAGGGCAGTAGTCTTTCCAGAACCACTTGTTCCAAGAATGGCAACAAATTCCTTTTCACGAAATGCAACGCTTATGTCGTCTAATGCTTTTGTTTCGACATCGCCTACGTTGTAAATCTTTTTAATATTTTTTAATTCAAACATCCATTAACTCCTTTTTTTGGAAACCTCTTTTTAAAATCTCCAATTTATTTAGATATTTTGCCTTTATGACTTCATACTTAGAT
>CAZSZG010000076.1:1284-3240 GCA_964610805.1 uncultured Oscillospiraceae bacterium | reverse complement strand
CGAACATTTGTTCATGATAATCAGATAAAATATAATTTAGCATATCGGATTTATCTTCAAAGTATTGATAAAAGCTTCCCCTTGATATTCCAGCGTCTTGGACAATCCTATTAATTGAAACCTCATCAAAAGGGACACGAGCGAACTCATCTTTTATTGCAGTTACGATTTTTTCATGCTTTTGAGGAGGCAAATTGAAAAAAGTAGATGTAGGCATACATTATTACCCCCTTTAAAATGTATATTACAACCCTACTTATATTATAAATGACACCCTGTCACCTTGTCAACTGCATATGTGCAAAAATCTTTCAATATTTTACTTTAAATTATAGTGAATATTACTTCAAATCAGATATTTATGCAAAATAGTAGCACCCATAGGCTTAAAATCAACCTATGAGTGCTTTTATAAAAATATTAAGGATAGCTAATTATTAGAAACGAGGTCTCGTTCCACCACCACTTGATGAAACAAGTGCCGCAGTTGCTGTCGCAGAAGTTGTGCCACCTGAATATGTGCCTCCTGTATAATAGCCATCAACGTTTGTTCCACCAGTATATGTTCCACCTGTTGAAATAGTGTAGCTTTGACCTGTAACTAAATCTGCTGATGTGAACATTACTGATTGTATATTCTTGGCAGGCTTGAATGTAAACAAGCTTTTACCTGTTGAATCAGAAATATTTATCAGAGTTCCAGCATTTGCTGAAACATTTGTAAGAATTGAATTTTGAGTTGAAGTTGTTGAATTAGGTGCCATAGCCATTCCAGAGCTTCCAACAGCAATTACAGTGCCACCAGTTGCAGTGATTGAGCCATCTGCATCAACAGGACCATTTCCATTGTTTGTTGGTCCGTTTACTATAATAAAGCCACCATTAAGGTTTAAAGCACCGTTTGAATCAAGTCCATCTCCATTTGCATTAAGGTATGCATATCCACCATTAAACGTTAATGAACCACTGCTTGCAGATGGACCACCTTGCCCCCAACCACCAGGTCCTTGATTTGCTGAGCCATCTCCACCAGCCACATTAAAGCCATCATCACTTGCCACAAGGTGAATTGTGCCATCGTTTACAGTGATATTACTTGCTTCAATTCCCTCATAAGACTTAGTAATATCAATTGTACCACCATCTATTATCATATCAGCATCAGCATGAAGTCCATCATCACCAGTTGCCAAATTAAATGTTCCACTAGAAATATTTAATGTGCCGTTTGAGTGAAGGCTATCATCAGAAGAATCAATTTTAAATGTACCACCACTTATTGTTATATCAGTGACAGCTTTAATTCCTTTTGCACTATTTGTAGTAGCAGTGCCTGTAAATCCACTTCCTTGATATGTGTAAATATCAAAAGTTCCACCACTTATATTAACATTGCTTTCAGCTTGAATACCATCACTATTAGCCTTTATTGTAATATCTCCACCAATTATGTTAATATAGCCCTCAGTGGTTTCCTCAGCATTAGTTGCTTTAATTCCATCACCAGAGGCAGTAATATTTATTGTACCATTCTCAACTATAACTGAATCCTTGCCTCTTAGACCATCATCAACAGAGGTAATCTGGATATTACCCTTTTTTATTTTCAAGTCATCTTTGCTAACGATACCGTCAAGATAATTTGCCTTAACTATAAGCGTACCTGAACCTTTTATATTCAAGTCATCCATTGAATAAATTGCACCCTCAATAGTTGTATCTGTTCTTGTTGAGCCGTCTGTTACATAGTTTGTAGTGCCACTTGCAAGTTCAATTGAGCATTTATCCTCAATACTTACAACATAAATAGGTGCAGAGTTTTTATTTGTAATGTTTACATTGTTCATAACAAGCGTTACATTATCTGTATCGGGATTGGAATAAACTGTTTTATCAACATCAACAATAATCTGCCCATCATCAAGAGTTCCGAAAACTTGATATGTTCCAGGTTGG
>CAZSZG010000076.1:0-1184 GCA_964610805.1 uncultured Oscillospiraceae bacterium | reverse complement strand
AGCATTGTTCCCTGTGTTGAAGTAACGTTTGTCGCTTGATTATCAGTAGCAGTTGCAAGAACTGTTCCACCTGTGATATTTATAGATTCAATAGCTGTAATGCCCCTATCGCCACAAGCATTAATAATACCACCAGATATATCAACCGTTGTTTCAGCTTGGAGAGCGTCATTACTAGCCTTGATATTCATTGTGCCACCACTAATAGTAACAGCTGACTTTGTACATTTAATACCATCGCCACCAGAATCAATTGTAATATTTCCGTCCTTTATTTCAACAGAATCCTTACCCCTTATAGCGTCCCCGACAGAGATAATATTTACATTTCCACCATTTATCTTCAAATCATCCTTGCTATTAATTGCATACATATAATTTGCATTAATAGTAAGCGAACCTGTTCCGTTAACGGTTAAATCATCTTTACTATAAATAGCAGAGTCAATGCCTTCTTCAGTTGTGGTATAAGTTGCAGAGTCTGTGATAACATTTGTAGATGAGCCTTCAAGAGTGATTACAACCTTATCAGCACTTTCAACGTAAATAGGTGCATTATATGAACAGCTTAAATCAACACCATTAAGAATAACTTTAACCTTATCTTCTTTATCAGCTTGAACTATAATTTGACCATCATCAAGAGTTCCACTAATTATATAATTACCAGCAGTAGTAATTGTAGCAATAGAGTCACTTACTTCTACACCATCACCATCAACAGTAATAGAACTTCCCTCTAGGTTAATATATGTATTTTCAGCAACCTTTTCCGTTGTCAACATTTTCAACAATGCAGAAACATCAAATACATTAACTTTTCCATCTTCATTCATATCAGCATTACTAAAGCTCTCAAACGTCAAATCTGTACTGCCTAAAACATAACGCTTAGTAGCAACTAAATCAGCAATGTTAACAACCCCGTCAACATTTGAATCTCCCAAAAGGCTTCCAGTTACTGCTGATGCATTAACATTACTAGCGTGTTTATTGAGGATACTTGCGGATATGCCTACTGTTCCCAAAATGGAAAGAGCAAGAATTCCATTAAGAATTCTTGAAGTTTTTTTCGCTTTTGTGTCCATCTTAATTTCCTCTCCTTAAATCAAATTATAACATATGCTAAAAAATACTTCTACAAGTTAAGCCAATTATAAGTAACTATGCTTAAAATAACCTTA
>CAZSZG010000075.1:0-6209 GCA_964610805.1 uncultured Oscillospiraceae bacterium | reverse complement strand
GATACTGCATATAACGGAGTGGATGGGCTTGACAATGCTTTGAGTGGTGTATACGATATTATTATTCTTGATATTACTCTCCCTAAGATGAATGGTATTGAGGTTTTGCAAGAAATACGCAAGAATCAGATTTCTTCTGCTGTTTTGGTGCTTTCTGCAAAATCTGAAATAGAGGATAAAATTAGAGGGTTGAAGTCGGGTTCTGATGATTATATGACAAAGCCATTTGTAACGGAAGAGCTTATTGCAAGGGTGTGGGCACTTTCTCGTAGGAATGTAATGGAATATGTAGAAGAAACCCTAAAATATGGGGATATTGAACTTGACAGAACGCACCATGAGCTGAAAAAGGGGAGTTCAAAAATAAGGCTTAGTACAAAGGAATATCAGCTTATGGAAATACTTATGTTGAACAAGGATAGCGTTGTGAAAAGAGAATATTGCATTACCAAAATATGGGGATATGAATCTGATATAGAATACAATTCAACTGATGTTTACATATCTTTTTTGCGAAAAAAACTTAACGCTCTTAAATCAAAGGTTGTTATAAAATCTGTAAGGGGCATTGGCTATTCGTTGGGGGAAAAGGAATGAATGACTCACTGAATAAATTAAAGAAAAAGTACATCGTTACTGCGTCGGTTATAGTGTTTTTTGTAATTTTTCTTATGGTTTTGATACTTAATTTGCTTATGCGAGTTGCTTATAAAAACGAAGGAAGAATGATTGAAAGCGTCATTAGACAGGCGGCGGCGACAAGGATAAATCAGCCAAATACAGAGAAATTTATCCTTAGCGAGGCTGAACAGACTGAAAATGGCGATTATATTATCCCTCGCAATGTCCGTAATATATCAAGTATTACTGTTAGTGGTAATATAGATTATGCTGAAAAGTCAGCTGTTTGGTATAGTGCAGGGGGCGGTTTGCTTTTTGAAGCGAAGATTGAAGATGAAATTAAAATGGTTTACAAGGATTATACTTTTAATAAGGACACAACGAATGTTTCTATTAATTTTAATAATTATGATAATATAAAAAGTGATTATGATACATTATCAATTGATGAATCACAGATTATAAGCGATTATTTTCTTGTTTCGGTTGTGTGGTGGAAAAACTCAAGTAATGTACCTGTAGGGATTGATGAAAACATTTCGCTTACAATAGACAGCATAGAAATACACTATAAAGACCAGCAAGCAACACTTTCGTTTTCTAATCAGCTAGTTTCGCACAGTAGCTTTTCGGATATTTTTGATAATTACATACCAGAAATTCTCAATAATACGAGTGCGTTTTATCTTCTTACTAATGAAAAGAATCAGCTTGTTTCAATAAATGATGGTAATCTTATGGAGTCTATCGAGAATGTAGAGGCAAAGGAGTTCGCATCGAGTGTTCTTAGTTCAGACAGGGTGAGTGGGAAAATAAAAAAAGATGGCACAGTTTATAGCTATACTGTTCGCAAGATGGAAGATATGAACCTTATTATTTTTGTAAATGACAGTTTTACTGATGCTGCTAATGGCAGTCTTCTGCGAATTTCACTTCTTGTCGGAGGAATGATATGGCTGATTTTATTTGTCCTTGTCGTTATTGTTTCTGGATACATAATTAAGCCCGTTGCCGAGAATATGGAGCGTCAGAAACAATTTATATCAAACGCAAGCCATGAACTTAAAACTCCAATTACTGTAATTTCTGCAACTATTGACATTATAAGTAGTAAAAATGGTAAGGACCGTTGGACAGATTGCATTAAGGAGCAGACGAGAAAAATGCACTGTCTTGTTTCGGAAATGTTGGATTTGTCGAGATTGCTTGAAACAAATACTGCAATAAGTGACTTTGATGTAAGCAATATAAGCAGTACGGTTAGCAATTCACTTCTTTATTTTGAAAGTATGCTTTATGAAAGTGAAAAAACACTAAAACATGATATTGAAGAAAACATCAGCATACCTTGTGATGAAAACAAAATAGCACAGTTGGTCGGAATTCTTATGGACAATGCACTGAAGTATTCTGATGCGAAGAGTGAAATAGCCTTTTCTATTCATAAGGAAATGGATAATGTAATTATAAAATGCTCAAATTTATGCTCAGAATATCTGGCAAACGATACCTCAAAGCTCTTTGAACGCTTTTACCGCAGAGATAATGACCGTATACACGAGCAAGAAGGATTTGGTCTTGGGCTTTCAATCGCACAGGCTATTGTGGAACTGCACAACGGTAGTATAAGTGCATCTTGTAACAATAAAATCATTACATTTACCGTCACCTTGCCTGCAAGATACTAACACATGGCAATACCTTAATTCTAATTTTGTAAAAATATATAAAATGAAAACAGGCAATCCGTGAGGACTGCCTGTTTTCGTGTGTTAAGGAGATCTATATGAAAAAAATCAAGAGATGGTAAATTAATTACACTTTGAATAAATCTGCCCACCATTGAGGGTTTTACCGTTCACAGCAAACATTTCTGAAATAGTTACAATCTGCCAACCCTGTGATTTAAGGTAAGGAGCGAGATATTCCATAGCTGTTGCTGTTGAATCGTATGTTTCATGGCATAGAACAATAGAATTATCAAGTGTACCGTTGCTCATAGCTGTTTTAACTTTGTTGATAATCTGGTCGCTTGAAGCGTTGTTCCAGTCCTCAGTGTCTATCGAACAAGTTATAAGCGGAACATCGGAGAGTGCAGACTGTACGTTGCTATTTGAAGCAAGATACGGAAGTCGCATAAGTGGGGATGGGTCTGCACCAATAATGCCTTTAAGCTTCTGTTCACAGCTATCGTACTCACTACGAATTTCACTTATAGAAAGATTTGTAAGGCTAGGGTGAGAAGTAGTATGGTTTGCAATCTCCATGCCCATATCATAAGCTATTTTAATTTCGCCCTGATTGCTTGAATTAGTCCAGTTACCCACATAGAAGAATGTAGCGTGGAATCCTGAATCAGAAAGCGAGTTAAGAATTCTCATAGATGATGAGTTAGGAGCAGTTCCAACTGCACCGTCATCGAATGAAATGGCAACCATTGGCTTAGATGGGTCAATCCATGAAATATCAACGCCACCCTTTGTTGGTTCGTCAACAATCACAGTTTCCCCAGTCTTAAAAATGCCTTTGATAAAGTTATACATTAGAGGAACTACAGAACTCGCATCATGTCCTCCACCCTGTATTTCTTGCCATATATGGTCTTGATTGTTCTTTGTAAGGATATTATGATAGCTTTGTGGGAATGTGCCGACAACAGTATCATTTGTACCACCAGTTATCATCAATACATATGGATTATACGCAGGATTCTTAATCTTGAATTCACTTTCCTGCATATTTCCTGGATGAGCCATCATTGAATCTGTCGCAGGAGTTACTCCAGGAGCAGGACAAGCTGCACCTATATAACCAAATACATCTGGACGCATGATTCCAATATATAGAGATTCTCTTCCACCCATAGAAAAGCCAGTAATTGCTGTGTTTTCTCTTCCAGTTTTAATAGAGAAATTCTTTTCCATGTAAGGCATAAGGTCTTCGGTAAGGTCGTAAAGGAAGTCGTCATAAGCTTTTGTTTCTTCAGCAGTAAATCCTTGACAAGTGTCAGATGTCTTACTTGTATACATTGAAGTAAAGACAATAATCATCTTTTTAGCATCACCGCTCTGTGCAAGGTTTCCAGCCATAGTTTTAATTTTCATACTTTCATCAAGCATGGAGGTTTCATCACCAAAAATGCCATGATTAACGTAAAGAACAGGGTATTTTTCATTTTCTGAATAACCAGCAGGAAGAAGAACATTTGCTTTCTTATTTTTTGCAGCAGTTGTTGAGTAATATGTGATAGGTTTAAGCGTTCCATAGTTTATTCCTGTTGCTGTACCTGTTGCAGAGGAAGGAACATTTGCAGTCATATTTGCTCTAACATTTGCCATATATTTAGTTGCATCTATGTCTTTATCGTTAGGAATCGGGTCGATAATCGGGGGATCTGTTTTCTTTATAATAGCCTTTTTAAGAAGTGCTAAATCAATGGAATTAAGAACACCATTTTTATCCATATCAGCAGTTTCGAAATTAGCATTTGATTTTTTATTTAGAATAAATAATTTTAGTTCTAAAACATCTTTTTCATTAATCTTTCCGTCAGAATTAACATCGCCAAGAGAATATTTTTTATCCACTTTGACAACCGTTCCACTTGGTGCACCGATTGCATTATCCATATAGAAACTAGTTGTGCTATCGGCTGTTTCTACATATAAAAGCAGACTTGTAGCTCCTGCTGGGATTGTATAACTTGTATTTGCAAGCTGAACCCATTCGTCTTTACTGCCTGTTGCCTCAGCAATTGTGTCATAATTATCTTCTCCATCTAAAGCGTACTGGAGAGTTAACTTGAAATCCTCAGAAGATGTTAAATTCTGCATAGCCATGACGCTAAAGCTATATGATTTACCAGGAACAAAGGTTGATGTGCTGAGTGAACGTGAAGCACCATTCCATGTGTCTGCACGGTCAGCAACACTGAGTGACTGGCTTCCAGCATAAGCTTTCGTATTTACAGCCTTAATGGTAGCGTCGCCCCTTGCTGCCCAGCTGTCTGTGCCACTCTCATAGGTTGAGTTAAAATAATATCCCTCTTTATCTGGCTCAACAGGTTCATCGGTACTTCCTCCACTAGGAATTTCTCCACCGACTAATATTGTATTCTTACTTACCACAGCCGAACCACTGCTCTGATAGCCCTCAACAGTAAGTGCAGCCTCATAGAGTTTGCCCATAGGCATGCCCATATCTTCCCATGCAGCGAAATGAGCTCCTACATTAATAGTACCACTTGAACGCTTATCTTGACGAACGCTCCAATACTGTTGGAATGTCGCCGTTCCATCAATGGACGGTTGATTTTCTCTTGTTGTTTCGTAGATGTCATAAACACCACCGTCAATTGACACAGTGCCCTTAGAGGAAGCTCCAGGTGGACGCCAGCTACCCCATGATTCAACTATATAATACTCTACAAGCGGACTTCTAGTCCAACCATAAACGCAGAGATATGAATTACCACTTGGATTATAATCGGCTTCAAAATCAACTGTAATATTGCCGATTTCTTGGTATGTTTTTGTGCTATCAAATTTGACACCTTTACGGAACAGTGCGTTATTGATATTGCTCCATGAACAGTCAAATGTGCCTCCGCCCGTAAGCGTCATGCTAGTTGTTCCGTTGTCTTTCCACAACTCATAGTCATATCCGTCTTCTGAACCAGTTTTGTTTTCGGTTAAAACTGTAGCAGCACTGACATTTGAAATTGGTAGCATAACCACGCAAATCAAAAATGACAGAAAGACGCAAAGAAGATTTTTTTTCTTCTTCATGATTAAATCACCACCCTTTTTTATATTGTAGCATATCTTTATTGAAGCTTTATTGAATTTTTCCTTTTTTGTTAAGAAAATATATACATAAATCACAAAAAAGAATTGGTTATAATTTCAAGGGGCATGAAATGTTGTAAACTAATGTATATTATTATGTGTAGGTATACATTAGTTTACAGGAAAAATATATAATAATGACCTGTAAAAGCAAGAATTAGCTTGTAAATTGTATAACAAATCAGTAAATCTTACTGACAATAATATGTATTTGTCGAAACCTTAGGTTTTTACTTGACATATGAACAATTTTGTTATATTATTGTTATATAATAAGAAAAAACTATGTAGGGTTTATGAACGCTAAGTGCGAATAAACCTTTGGGTTTGGGGTGTGAGGTATTATGAATAATTTATTGGTTGATTTAGAAAAGGTTGAGGTGGATGTTACTCAAACTTTAAGCCGATTTATGGACAATGAAGAGCTGTATTTAACTTTTTTATATCGCTTTCCTGAAGAAAAGCAATTTGAGGAGTTTAAGAATAAAATAAACAATAGGGAGTTTGATGAGGATATTCTTGTTGTTGCACATACATTAAAAGGCGTAACTGCAAATCTTGGCATGAATATCATTTATCAACTTACTGCTAAAATTATGATGGATATCAGAAATTCCCAGTTTGATAATATTGAGGAAAATTTCCTAAATTTAGAGAAAAATTACAAACAAATTTGCAATTTGATTATGAAACATAAAAGCATGGCAGTTTGAATAGCATAAAAAATAAGGACTTGTTAAC
>CAZSZG010000074.1:0-6335 GCA_964610805.1 uncultured Oscillospiraceae bacterium | reverse complement strand
AGCCCTCATAGCCGATAGGCTAAAGGAGGTAAAAAATGAATTACACAAAAATAGTTAACTTTAACGGAACGCCATGCGTTCAACTTTCGGCGGGTGGGTATGTAGCGTTAGTTGCTTATGAGTTAGGGAGTAACGTTATAAGATTAAGGAATACGGATGATAGTGTTGAGTTTTTTCGATTTAAGGATAGCACGACTGTTGATGAGTTGAGGCAGTCGGCAGAGGTTTGGGGGTTGCCAACATTATACTTGCCGAATCGTTTTGCTGATGGGGTGCTTAAAACTTCTGACGCTGTATATCAGTTGCCTGTGAATGAAAAAGCACCGTATAATAACCATATTCATGGGTTTATTCATAAGAGGAAGCATAATCTTGTTGAGCATTATGCAGATGAAAGCTGTGCAGTTGTGAGGACAGAATATCTGTATGATGAAAAAGATGCGTTTTTTGAATATTTGCCTGTTAAGTTTTTGGTTGAATATACCTTTACTTTATCTGAAAATGGACTTGATTATAAGGTTAAGTTTACTAATTTATCAGAAAAAATGATGCCGATTTCTGTCGCTACTCATACCACAATAAAAACTCCGTTTGTTGGAGGTTCTAAAGAGGGCGACATTAGAATTACTGTTCCTATTGGCAAAAAGTGTGAACTAGATGAAAGATGTTTGCCGACAGAAGAAATGCTTTCACTCACTGCTTGGGATTTAGAGTATAAAAACGGCGAAAAATGCCCTGTATTACAGGACATTTCTAATGATATGTATGAGGCTGAGAAAATGAGCCTTGATGGTGAGGATTTTTATGGCATGGTTGCTCTTGATAAGGCAAGTGGTAAGAGGATTTGCTATGAGGTTTCAGAGGAGTATAAGTTCTGGGTTATTTGGAATGATAAAGGCTTTAATGGATATTTCTGCCCAGAGCCAATGACTGCCATGATTGACGCTCCAAATCTTTCACTACCTAGCGATGTTACAGGCTATAAGGAAATTTCACCGAATGAAACATATGAGGTTTGGCAGAAGTTTTTTACTAAATAGTTGCTAATTTTCAAGTTCAGCCAAAATATCAGGGAATATCTGCACACTTCTCTCTAAAATTCCGTTCAGATAGGCTAGAAGTATGCCATAGTTCACAATAGGAATATTTTGGTCAACGGTGGACTTAATGCGATATTTCATCTCCCTTTCGTTAAGCATACAACCACCACAGTGAATTATAAGCTTGTACTGCGATAAATCAGTAGGAAATTCAGTTCCACTTGTTGTTTCAAAGTCGATTTTAACGCCAGTATGCTTTAAGAGTAGTTTCGGAATTTTTACTGTTCCAATATCTTCACACTGCCTGTGATGAGTGCAACCCTCCGAAATTAAAACCTTATCGCCATTCTGCAACGACTTTACAGCTTTTACACCCCTAACAAGTTCAGCAAGTTCGCCCTTGTAGCGTGCAAACAATATTGAAAACGATGTAAGAAGAACATCACTCGGTGTATCGGCAGAAACCCCAGCAAAGGCTTGACTGTCTGTTATGACAAGTTTTGGATTTTTGCCTAAACTTGCAAGCGTTTCACGCAGTTCTGTTTCCCTTGTAACAACGGAAATTGCTCCCGATTCCAGTATATCCCTTATGGTCTGCTGTTGTGGAAGAATAAGGCGTCCCTTTGGTGCAGATTTGTCAATCGGAATTACAAGCACAATTAAATCTAATGGCTCAATTAAATCCCCGACAATACGGAATTTCTTCTCATTGTCGGGCTTTTGTTTTGCCAAAAGCTCTTTTAATTCAGTTATGCCATCGCCCGTTGTAGCACTTACATAAATTTGATTTTCGCCTAAAACAGAACGCTTATCAAGTAAATCAGCTTTGTTTATCGCCACTACATAAGGAATTTTCTTCTCCTCAATCTTTTCTATAATCATTTTTTCTGTGTCGGATATTCCTTTTAAGGCATCTACAACCAAAAGTGCAATATCAGTTTTGTTAAGCACCTGTAAGGCTTTTTTAACCCTTAGACTTCCAAGTTCGCTATTGTCATCAAGTCCTGGTGTGTCGATAATAACCACTGCTCCCAATGGCAAAAGCTCCATTGCTTTTGATACGGGGTCGGTGGTTGTGCCTTTTATTTCAGATACAACAGCAAGATTCTGCCCAGTAATAGCGTTTATTATGCTCGATTTTCCAGCGTTTGTACAGCCGAAAATACCTATGTGTATTCTATCAGCAGTTGGTGTATTGTTAAGGCTCATATTAATTTCTCCTCTTTTTAATAATAAAATATCTAATATAATTATACTACATTATCAGTAATCAAGCAATTCAAAAAAACTTTTTTAATTGCGGTATTTTTAGAATATTTCATAGGAAAACATTAATAATAAAAGTATAAAGTTTGAAAGGAGATTACTATTATGTCACAATTAAGCCAAGTTGAGCTTCAAAGCTTAAGACATTTAATAAGTTCACATGAAACTTCATCTCAAAAGCTTGAAACTTATGCACAGCAATCTACTGATCCACAAATTAGATCATATTTTGAAAAGTCAGCAAGGGATGCCCAGCAGACAAAGCAAAAATTAATGTCATTTTTAAATTAGATAGGAGGGATTTTTATGCAAGAAAAGGTAATGGTTAATGATGCTTTAGCGTCAGTTAAAGGTAGTCTTTCAGTTTATGCAACCACAATTTCGGAATGCGAAAACCAAAATTTAAGGTCAACTATTCAAGGAATAAGAGATAGTTGCGAAACCTCACAATATGAATTATTTAGAATTGCAGAACAAAAAGGCTTTTATCAACCAGCCCAACAGGCATCTCCACAGGATGTTCAGCAAGTAAGAACTAGCCTAGAGGGTGGACAGCAACAAGGACAACAACAAGGACAGGGAATGTCACAGGGACAAGGCGCACCGCAAGGAATGCCACAGGGACAAGGTATTCCACAAACACCACAATCACAAGGCTCAATGGGACAACCACAAGGTTTGAATAAGCAACAGGGACAAGGAATGCCAAGAGGCTCAATGAGTACTTCGCAAGAGAATATACCATCAGTACCACAAAGTAGTGGAATGTCACAAGGCTCAATGAGTGGTTCACAAAGTAACGGAATGTCACAAGGCTCAATGGGACAACCACAAGGTTTGAATAAGCAACAGGGACAAGGAATGCCAAGAGGCTCAATGAGTACTTCGCAAGAGAATATACCATCAGTACCACAAAGTAGTGGAATGTCACAAGGCTCAATGAGTGGTTCACAAGGATATGGAATGTCGCAAAGTTCAATGGGTATACAAGGCTCAATGAGTGTTCCGTCAATACCACAGGCAGTGAACTCAATAGGAGAACAACAAGGAATACAACAATCGCATATGCGACCACCAATACAATAAATCTCCATATGCCTAAGAGTCGGACGAGGGCATATAAATAAAAAGTATCCTTAACAGCATTTTGTGTTTCTGTTAAGGATACTTTTTTGGAGGTTTATATTAATCTTAAAGTAACTAGCGTAATAAAAAGTAGACGAAATATTATTCTCTTATAATATTAATCGGATTTATTCTTGATTTTTATAGAGGTAATTCAAAATGTTTATAGAAAATTAACAAGTCAAAGCTTACAATATAATCCCATAAACGTATTTTGATGTATATAGTGGAAATCAACATAGCCAATTAGAGATTTAACAAAATAAAGTTTTGAACTTTCTGTGAATTTGATTGAAGTATCATTTTCTTTGGTGTATAATGGTTGTATAGAAAAATAGATAAGGAAAGTGATGATAATGGATAAACTAACTCCCCCACAGATAAGTGGTACTTTGAGAAAATTTGCGTTGAGAGTTCCCGAAGTAATAAAGGAATGTAGTGGGATAATAATATTCGGTAAAAAAATAAAGTCACTTGTGTTTACAACTGATATATGTATAATAAGAAATGTTAACGCTGACGCTATTATCGCTGTTTATCCGTTCACTCCACAGCCAATTATTACACAGGCAGTTATGCTTGCTGCTGATATTCCTGTTTTTGCTGGAATTGGTGGAGGGTTAACTCAAGGTAAAAGAGTAGTAAACCTTGCTCATTATGCAGAAATGCAAGGGGCAGCAGGGGTTGTTGTGAATGCTCCGACAACGAATAAGGTTGTGAAAGAGGTTAGCAGACAAATTGATATTCCTGTTATTGTTACCGTTGTAAATGAACTAGATGATATAGATGGAAGAATTGAGGCTGGGGCACAGGCATTCAATGTTTCTGCTGCTTCTAAAACTGCTGAAATTGTTAAGAGTATTAGGGATAAGTACCCTGAGTTTCCGATTATAGCAACGGGAGGACCGACTGAAGAAAGCATTACTAAAACTATTGAGGCTGGTGCAAATGCTATAACATGGACACCTCCGACAAGTGGTGACGTTTTTAAAAATATAATGGAGGCTTATAGGGAAAATAAACCACATCCATAAAACTCATTAACATATGTATACATAGAAATGGTTACTATGTGCAGTGGTGAGGTAAATCTTAGGAGGTGCATACAGTGGAAAAATTTACAGATAAAGAAGTTAAAAAGGCTTTAGCAGAAATAAGAGCTAATTTAGCGTTTGAAGGTATGATTCTTACTGAAGATGAATTGGAAGTAACAGAGAAAGTTTTACGGGGCGAAATGACATCTAAGGAAGCAATTGATTATTATTTAAAGGAAGCTGGCATAAAAAGTAATGAGCAACCATAGTAAAGACTATATGTCAAATATACCAGACAAAAATGTATAAACCCAGCATACTAATGAATATTATACATTGATATACAAATAAGGTGTATAAATATTCAGAAACACTTGACTTTTGTGTATAAGGGTGTATAATGTATTCAAGACTAAAATTATTGGAGGAATTTATAATGGCTAAGGAAATTAAAAAGGTTGTTCTTGCATACTCAGGTGGACTTGATACTTCAATTATTATTACATGGTTAAAGGAGAATTATAATAACTGTGAGGTAGTCGCTGTTTCTGGTGACGTTGGACAGGGTACGGAGCTTGATGGACTTGAAGAAAAGGCTATAAATACGGGTGCTTCTAAGCTTTATATAGAGGATTTAAAAGAGGAATTTATTAATGATTATGTTTATCCAACTCTAAAGGCTGGAGCTGTTTATGAAAATAAATATTTACTAGGTACTTCTTTTGCTCGTCCTATTATCGCTAAGAGAATTGCTGAAATCGCTCTTGCAGAGGGTGCTGACGCTATTTGTCATGGCTGTACTGGTAAGGGTAATGACCAAGTGCGTTTTGAGCTTGCTATTAAGGCTTTTGCTCCTGATATGGAAATTATTGCTCCTTGGAGAACTTGGGATATAAAATCTCGTGATGAGGAAATTGAATATGCTGAGGCTCATAATATTCCTCTAAAAATTAATCGTGAAACAAATTATTCTAAGGATAAGAATTTATGGCATTTGTCACATGAGGGACTAGACCTAGAAGACCCTGCTAATGAACCTATGTATGATAAAGAGGGATTTTTAGAGATGGGCGTTTCTCCTGAAATGGCTCCTGATAAGCCGACTTATGTTACTATTAGCTTTGATAAAGGTATTCCTGTTGCTGTTGATGGCGTGAAAATGGGTGGTATCGAACTTGTTACAAAGCTTAATGAACTCGGTGGTGCTAATGGTATCGGACTTGCTGATATTGTTGAAAATCGCCTTGTTGGTATGAAATCAAGAGGTGTTTATGAAACTCCAGGTGGTACAATTCTTTACCATGCACACGAAGTACTAGAGACAATTTGTATCGATAAGGAAACTGCTAGAATGAAACAACATATCGGTATAAAGTTTGCTGATATTGTATATAACGGTCAGTGGTATACTCCTTTGCGTGAGGCTTTATCTGCTTTTGTTGATAAAACACAGGAAACAGTTACTGGTGACGTAAAACTAAAGCTTTATAAAGGTAATATGATTAACGCTGGCGTTACTTCCCCTTATACTCTATATGATGAGGAAGTCGCTACTTTCGACGCTGACGAAGTTTATGACCAGAACGATAGTGCTGGCTTTATCAACCTGTTCGGTCTGCCTATCAAGGTTAAAGCTAAACTAGACGCTAAAAGAAACAAGTAGATTGCCTTACGGCATGAGGCTGCCGCCTCAAACTCCGCCAAGCTTTTTGAAAAAAGCTTGAGCAAAAACTTTTGTGTTTGTGTGTGGTGTGCCGAATTGTTGGGTTAGTGTGTGGATTAATATATAAAATTAAAAGTTTTTAATCCAATTTTTTTCAAAAAATTGGCGGGGGTTTGGGGCGAGTAGCCCCATAAGCCGATAGGCTTA
>CAZSZG010000073.1:1422-6345 GCA_964610805.1 uncultured Oscillospiraceae bacterium | reverse complement strand
AAAAGTTTTTGATTAAACTTTTTTCAAAAAGTTTAGCGGAGTTTGAGGCGGCAGCCTCATGCCGTAAGGCGAACACGCTTAATACTCTAGTACGATTGCACCGTAAGTTAGGCCTGCACCGAAACCGACCAGACAGATTTTATCTCCACGTTTAATTGTACCACTTTTTACGGCTTCGTCGAATGCTATTGGGATACTTGAACTGGAAGTATTCCCATACTTATCCAAAGTCACATAAAACTTCTCCATTGGAATACCCAGATTACTGGAAGCAGTTTGGATAATTCTGAGATTAGCTTGGTGAGGGATATAGCAATCAACATCTTCGGGTTTCATATTTACTTTTTCGAGTGCTTTAGTTGCAGCAAGGGGCAGTATTTTTGTTGCGAACTTGTACACCTCTTTACCATCTTGGAAGAGGTAATGCTTGTTTGTTTCTGGAGTACCGTCGTTGAATTTTTCGTCATCTTTATGCCATCTAGTTTGGTTATTATGTTTAGCGATAAGATGCTTTACACCGTTACCGTCAGCACCTAGAAAGCTTGAATAGAGTTTATCTGACGCTTCGACAACGCAAGCTGCTGCACCGTCACCGAAAAGAATACAAGTAGCTCTGTCTTCATAATCAGTAATAGTAGAAAGGTTTTCAGCACCGATAACAAGGGCTTTTTTAATATCACCAGTAGCAAGGTATCTTCTAGCCATATCCAAAGCGTAGACAAAGCCTGCACAAGCACAGTTAACATCAATAGTCATAGCGTTAGTAAGTTTTAGTTCACGTTGAATAATACAAGAACAAGAGGGCGTATAAAAATCGGGGGTTGCTGTTGAAACTATGATTAAATCTATATCACTTACATCTACATTTGCGTCCTCAAGGGCTTTTCTAGCTGCCTCAACTCCTAAATACCAAGTTGGGTGACCAGTTGAAATATGTCTTTCCTTTATGCCTGTTCTGGAAGTAATCCATTCATCGTTGGTTTCAACAATTTTGGAAAAGTCCTCATTTGTCATTATGTTTTCGGGTACATAAAAACCCGTACCTAAAATATTTATTCCTTGCAAAAAAAATTCCTCCTGTAAAGTTGTTTTATTATAAAATATATGGTATATTATTAGTAAGCTTATTCTATTTAATATTAAGCTATTTTCTGTTTTTTTTCAATACATGAATTACTTTTCCCCAAACTTGAACCAAACTTTGACTTTTTGCACAAAGCTTTAGCTTAGTTTTTGTTTATTTTACCTATATGCCATGTTCATCATTTATATACGGTGGATTGTAACTTTATAGGTTGTTTTATAGTTTATCTGCTCAAACGCTAGAAATTTATACTTTCATATCGCAAAAGAAAGTATAACGAACTGAAAGGAATTTTTACTATGAATGCATTTTTATTTTCAGGGCAAGGCTCACAATACATCGGAATGGGAAAGGAGTTGCTCACCAACTATCCCGAATTCTCATTTATCTATGATACTGCCTCCGACATTCTTGGATTTGATTTGAAAAAGGTTACGTTTGAGGACGATGAGTCGCAGCTTGCTAAAACCATAAATACGCAGCCTGCAATAATGGCTACATCGCTTTTATGCCTTAATGTGGCAACCAAAAACGAAATTAGTTTTGACGCAGTCGCTGGACATTCTCTTGGGGAATATGCTGCTATGGTTGCTGCTGGAATCCTCACACTTGAGGAGGGGTTCAGGGTTATCAAGGCAAGAGCTATGGCAATGGAGAGAGCTGCTAATGAAAATAATGGTGCTATGGCTGCTGTGTTGAAACTTTCTGCTGAAAAGGTTGAAAAGATTTGCGAAAAGGTTAATGGCTATGTCGTGCCTGTAAACTATAACTCGCCTGTTCAAACCGTTATCGCTGGTGAAAGCAAGGCTGTCGCTGTTGCAACTGAAAAACTCGCTAAAGAGGGTGCAAGGGTTATGCCGTTAAAGGTTGCGTCTGCATTCCACTCAAAACTTATGCAAAGTGCTGCTGATGAATTCTATGCTAAAATTAGAAATGTAACCTTTAAAAAGCCATCGAAAGCGTTTTTCTCAAATGTTATCGGTGGGGAGCTTACTGACTTTTCAGATATGCCATCACTGCTTGCAAAGCACATAGTTTCGCCTGTTAAATTCACTTCAGAGCTTAATTCTATGGCTGATTTTGGGATAGATACCTTTATAGAATTAGGTCCTAACAAGGTTTTAACAGGGCTTGTTAGAAAAACTCTACCTAATGCTGAGGCTTATAATATTGAAAATATTTCTACTCTTAATTCTACATTAAATATGTTCTACTCGGAGGGAAGATAATGCTAAAATATACCTTAATAGGTCATCCGTTGGGACATTCTATGTCACCATTTATACATCAAAAGTTGTTTGAAATATCAGGAATTTCTGCTGAATATAATTGTACGGATATTGCAACCAATGACTTTGAAGATAAAGTAAGTGGGTTAAGTACGCTGAATGGATATAATATTACTATTCCGTATAAAACAGCAATTATTCCACATTTAGACATTCTAGATATTTCTGCTGAAAGATATAAATCTACCAATTGTGTGCATAATAGCAATGGTAGACTTGTTGGATATAATACGGATTGTGAGGGGTTTTTGCGTTCGCTGAAAGGCTTTCCTCTTGACAGAAATGTTCTGCTTTTAGGCTGTGGTGGTGTGGGTAGAATGATGGCGATTGAGGCTGTTTTACATGGTGCTACGCTGACTATCGCTATTATTGAAGATGCAAGGAAAATGGCTGAAGATTTGCTTGCTGAAATCTCCGAAATATCGCCTAATTCAAAAGTAAAAATAGTGCTGATGAATGAAATAAATGGCAATTATGACTTGCTGATTAATGCTACACCTGTTGGAATGTACCCTAAATCAGATGCTTGTCCTGTTTCTGAGGAGGTTATCGCCAAATGTGAAACTGTTTTTGATGCGATATACAACCCCGTTAAAACAAAGCTTATTACCACTGCTGAAAAGCTTGGAAAGAAAGCAATCGGTGGTATGACTATGCTTGTGTTACAGGCTGTTAAGGCTCACGAAATCTGGTATAACGGTTCTTTTACCACTGAACAGATTGATAAGCTTATTGCTGAAAGTGAACAAAAAGTGGAGGCTGACTTTAGATGACGGTTTTTCTTTGTGGGTTTATGGGCTGTGGGAAATCAACGATTGGACGTGTTCTTGCTAATCTTCTTGGCGTGAATTTTGTCGATATGGATAATTATATCGAGGAAACAGAAAATATGACTATTGCTGAAATATTCAAGCAAAAGGGTGAACAACATTTCCGTATGCTTGAAACTAGGGCGATTGAGGAGCTTTCTGGGAAACAAATGGTTATAGCCTGTGGTGGTGGGGCAATGCTTAATGATAAAAACGCAGAAATTGCAAATAAAACTGGGACTGTGGTTTTCCTTGATGTACCCTTTAAAACTTGCTATGAACGCATTTCTGGTGATAATAATCGCCCTCTTGTTGTCAATAATACTGCTGAATGGTTAGAGGAATTATATAATAAACGCTATCCGATTTATAAGGCTAATTCCTCAGTGTCGATAATCTCCAATGGAATGCCTAATGAAATAGCTGAAGATATTTTTGAGCTATTAACAAATAATAGAGGTTGAAAATGATAATATATAATGTTAAAATAAATACAATGTCTGATTTGCAAATTGAAAATGGTTGGGTTGAAATTCGTGATGGGAAAATCTTCTGTATCGGCGAGGGTACTCCCTCTACTGTATACAAAAACGATATTGACGGCAAGGGGCAACTGCTAATTCCTGGCTTTATTGATGCTCATACTCATCTTGGTATTATTGAAAATGGAATTTGCTTTGAGGGCGATGATTGCAATGAGGCAAGCGACCCTTTTACTCCCCATGTTCGTGCGATTGATGGCGTAAATCCACTTGATTTCTGCTTTGAGGAGGCTTATAATAGAGGGATTACAACCGTTGTTACTACTCCAGGAAGTGCGAATGCTGTTGGTGGCGAAATGATTGCGATTAAAACCTTTGGCAGACGTGTTGATGATATGCTTATCGGCAAAATCGGCGTTAAATTTGCTCTCGGTGAAAATCCTAAAACGGTTTATAATGATAAGAGTCAAACTCCTGTCACAAGAATGGCGACAACTGCCATAATTCGTGAGGGACTTCATAAGGCAAAGAAATATTATGAGGATTTGAATGCTTATAATAATGATAAGGAAAACATGGACGCTCCTGAATATGATATAAAATGTGAGGCACTTGTTCCTATCATAAGCAAAAAACAAAAGGCTCATTTTCATTGCCATAGAGCAGATGATATTTTCACTGCAATTCGTATTGCAAATGAGTTTGATTTGGATTTAGTGCTAATTCATACAACAGAGGGGCATCTTGTTGCTGATATTCTTGGCAAGGAAAAAGTTAATGCGATTGTCGGCCCTGTTATTTGCGATAGGTCAAAGCCAGAACTGAAAGACCTTAATGAGAAAAATGCAAGCGAATTATATAAAAGTAATGTTAATATTTGCATTTGCACAGACCACCCAGTAGTTCCTATTCAACATCTGCCAACATCTGCCGCTTTATGTGTTAGGGGTGGCTTGCCATATGACGAAGCGTTGCGTGCGATAACTATAAATGCTGCCGAAATTATCGGTATTGCTGATAGGGTTGGAAGCATTGAGGTCGGAAAAGATGCCGATTTACAGCTTTATAATACAGCAAACCCACTTGATATATTAAGTGAGCCAACGCTTGTTATGATTGAGGGGAAGATAGTCAAGGGATAAGTCAAGGGATAAGGTCAAGGGATAAGGTCACAAGGGATAAGGTCAAGGGATAAGGTCAAGGAACAAGGGGTTTCACCCCTTGACCCCGACCAGCGTAGCACGCTGGACCGCATTTTT
>CAZSZG010000073.1:0-1322 GCA_964610805.1 uncultured Oscillospiraceae bacterium | reverse complement strand
TCTTGTTGACGCTATAAACAGGGGCGTTGCAAGGGGCTATACAGATGGGTATTTGCGTTGCTCAATTGTTTCCGACCCTCTTGAACGGGTGAATACGGGCGATAATACTCCTGCTGTTATACATACCTCCATTGTTGAGGGTGATAAGGTAAAAATTGACGTTTGCCCAAAAGGCTTTGGCAGTGAAAATATGTCTGCACTGAAAATGTTTACACCATCAGCAACTATTGATGACATTATCAGCTTTGTTGTTGACAGCGTTTCTGTTGCTGGGAGTAACCCTTGCCCTCCTATAATCGCTGGTGTGGGCATTGGTGGAAGCTTTGAATACTGTGCATACCTTGCTAAAAAAGCGTTGTGTAGAGATGTTTCCATAAGAAATCCTAAACCTTTGTATGCTGATTTGGAGCAGAAAATGCTTGAGAAAATTAATCAGCTTGGCATTGGCCCACAAGGCTTTGGTGGTACTGTTACAGCACTTTGTGTCAATATAGAAGAATACCCTACCCATATTGCAGGACTTCCTGTTGCTATAAATATGGGTTGTCATGTAACTAGACACGCAACTGCCATAATATAATTTTAAACTAAAATTAAGGAGTGATAGTATGATTGATACATCAAAAATCAAAGTGATAGCTGATGAAATTGTTGCAATCTGTTCCCCTTTGAAAATATTCCTTATAAGCAATAAAGTCAGCAGAACGGGTGAGATTACAAGCTTTAAGCTATGTCTTATAGTGGCTGATAGCGTACCGAGTGTATCTGAACTTGAATGTAGTTTATACATGGGAATAGATAGTGATCTTCCGTTTGACCTTGTTATCTATAAAAAGTCAGAATGGAATGACTTAAAAGATGATATTGGTACTTTCGCTTGGAAAATAAATAATACGGGGACTTTGCTTTATGAGTAGGGGATATAAAGGCAGTGACAGCAGGCGTTATTTCGATTGGCTTTTTAATGCGAATATTGACTTCCTTGCTGTAAAGAACCTTGTTGATGATGAAAGATGTTATAGCATTGTGGCTTTCCATTGCCAGCAATGTATAGAAAAGGCACTTAAAGGCTATTTACTTTTCAAGAAAAACAAGCTGTTTGATGGTCATAACTTGACTTGGCTTTGTAAACAGGCTTCACAAGTTGACGGACATTTTTCGCAATGGCTTGTAAGGTGTGCGAACCTTAACCGTTATTATATTGAAACGAGGTATCCTGCTGATATTCCTCTTGAGATTGACACAGAAACGGTTACTGATTTAACTGAATCGACTGCACAGATGTTGAATTTTATTTCCGAGCAAATAAGGTTTGACTTTAT
>CAZSZG010000072.1:0-6761 GCA_964610805.1 uncultured Oscillospiraceae bacterium | reverse complement strand
TTAGAAATGCACTTACAAATCATAAGATTTTAACTTTATCTCATGATTTGCAGTGTGTTTGGTTGCGGGGGCAGGATTTGAACCTACGACCTTCGGGTTATGAGCCCGACGAGCTACCGTACTGCTCCACCCCGCGAAATATTATTCTGTATGTTTCTTGTGTTCCTTGTGTTTCTTAACTAAGGTACTAAAATAGTATACCACAATAGAAAGTCATTGTCAAGCTTTTTTTAAACTTTTTATATAATTATATTTTATGATGTAAATTATACAGTTTGTTTAACATATAGTATAAGCTTTTGTGCAAGCTTTTTTCTTATTCACATCAAGATTGATAAACATGACCCTTTTTGTTATAATGTGCATATTTTATTTTCACTATCAGTTATATTATAGGCTAAATAATGAAAATTTGAACAAAATCACTTGTATTAGCAAAAATGTTCTTGACAATATCGCTAAAAAGCTTTACAATAGAGGTATTGCATTTATCAATTTTTAATACTCGGATAATATTATTTCAATGAATTTCATACTATTTTAATGAAAGGGGAAATGCAAAGACTATGGATTTAACTCTGGGAATTGTTTTGTGCATAATATGCTTTATAATAGGAGCCGTTATTGCTGGCTTCATATCGTTTAAATCGGGCATTGCATACAGACAACGTAATGCTGAATCATTAATAGGTTCGGCTGAGAAAGAGGCTGAAAGAATCCTCGAAACTGCTAATAAAGATGCTGAAGGTGCGAAAAAGTCTGCCCTTGTTGAAGCTAAGGACGATATACATAAACTGCGTTCTGATGCTGAAAGGGAAATTAAGGACAGGCGTGTTGAAGTTTCACGTCAGGAAAGACGTATTCAGCAAAAAGAAGAAACAATTGAAAAGAAAAATGATAATTTGGAGAGAAAAGAAGAAACTCTGCAAAACAAAATTAAATCTGCTGATGAAAAGCTAAAAGAGGCAGAATTAATTAAGAAAAGTCAAATGGATATTTTGGAACGCTTGTCGGAGCTTACAAGAGAACAGGCTAAGGAATATCTTCTTCAAGAACTCGAAGATGATCTTGTTCATGAAAAGTCAATTAAAGTTACAAATTATGAACAACAAGCTAAAGATGATTGTGACGAAATCGCTAAAAACTATGTTTCGCTTGCTATTGCAAAATGTGCTGCGGAACAGGTTTCTGAAGTCGCTGTTTCCGTTGTTACCCTACCAAACGATGAGATGAAGGGTCGCATTATCGGACGTGAGGGCAGAAACATCAGAACACTTGAATCATTAACGGGCGTTGATTTGATTATTGACGACACGCCTGAGGCGATTACGCTTTCGTGCTTTGACCATGTAAGACGTGAGGTTGCGAGAATTGCTCTTGAAAAGCTTATTGCTGATGGAAGAATTCATCCAACAAGAATTGAGGAAATGGTTGATAAGGCAAGGCGTGAGGTTGAGCATAGGATTAAACAGGAGGGCGAAAGAGCTGTCCTTGAAACTAATGTTCATGGTATTAATAATGAGTTGATTAAGCTTATTGGGCGTTTGCGATTTAGAACAAGCTATCGCCAGAATGTTCTTAACCACTCGATTGAAGTTTCACAGCTATCTGGAATTTTGGCTTCTGAACTTGGTGTTGATGCAAATCTTGCTAGACGTGCTGGTCTTTTACATGATATTGGTAAGGCGCTTACAGCCGAAATCGAAGGTTCTCATGTACAGATTGGTGTTGATGTCTGTAAGAAATATAAGGAAAATGCTGAAGTTATTCATGCAATTGAAGCTCACCATAACGATGTTGAGCCTAGAACAGCGATTGCTTGTATCGTTCAAGCAGCTGATGCTATTTCTGCGGCAAGACCTGCTGCTAGAAGTGAAAATTACGAAAATTATATTAAGCGTCTACAAAAACTTGAAGAAATTTGCTCCTCGTATGAGGGTGTTGATAAATGCTATGCAGTGCAAGCTGGTCGTGAAATTAGAGTTATGATTTCACCCGAAGTTATTAATGATGAGAAAATGGTACTCGTTGCTAGAGATATCGCTAAACAGATTGAGGGCGACATGGAGTATCCTGGACAAATTAAGGTTAATTTGATTCGAGAGAGTCGTGTTACTGAGTATGCGAAATAATTAAAGTTTACTTGAGATACCCTACGATAAAACGTAGGGTATTTTGAAATATAGGGTTAATTTCGGATATAGTTCAGTTGTGATGATGAATATTATTATAAATAAATCATAATATTTTTAAGGGGGTTAAGTTATGGCAAAAACTATTTTTAACACTTCAGAGAAGTCGAATTTCATTGTGAATATGAAAGAAGAAACGCTGAATAAGATGATAATTAGAACGCTTATAGGGGCTTGTATACTCATTCCAGCTTTGTCAGTTATTTCTGAACTTTTGGCTATGTTTAATAAGAATGCACCTAATTTTATAAAAAGCGAAAGCCTGTTGGATACGATAAATAGGCTTCCAGAGGCATTTAAGCCTGATGTGGGCATAATTATTATTGGCGTTTTATCTATGATTATCGTGATGATTGCTGTTGCGAAGAAAATTACGGGCAAAAGTCTTATTGCTCCCTTTTGTATTATTGCTGTTTTGATGGGGTTGGGGGCAATTTCTATGCTTCAATCGATAAGCTTTGAAACAGCTTTTTATGGACAGGACGGGCGTGGCGAGGGTTTGCTGACGCTGATATTTTATTCGTTTTTATTCTTTATGGGAACGCTTGTTAAATCAAAAAAAGCTATAACTAAATTCCTTGATTTCATGGTAGGAATGGGGCTATTCCAGTGCTTGTGGTCGCTGTTGCATATTTTGGATATAGGTATGAAATCTGATTATGACAGGATTCTCACAGTGCTACGAAAGGATGTTTTTCTTGCAAGTGGAACTGCTGGAAGTCCCGTCACTTTTGCCATGATTTTAACGATTACTTTGGCTATTTCGACAACGGGTATGTTATATGATGGCTCAAAAAAGAGGCGAATTTTTTACGGTATATCATCGCTTATGTTTATATTTTTTGCAATCAAAACAAGTACGCTCATTGGCTTAGTAGGCGTAATTCTTGTGCTTGCATTATCGCTCATAACGGCTATTATTAAGCTTAGAAAAAAGGAAAACGAGGTCGCTTTCAAGCCTGTTTTCGTCAAGTTTATCGCCCTTACAGCTTTAGTTGCAATTTCGGTTGTGTTCAATGCATTTTCACCACAAATTTACAATACTACTGGACTTTTCAATGACGAACCAGTCGAAAAAGGCTATTATTTATATGATGGTGCAATCGTTTGGGAGGACTCATTCTATCGCTTAGCAACATCAGGTCCTTATGTCGCAAAGATTGCTGATTTTGACGCTTTAAACCCAGTGGATACCTACTCATATCTTTGGGGCGAAACAATTGCTACAGTAAAGGAAAATCCATTTTTCGGTGTAGGTGCTGACTGTTTGATTTACACGCAGACAGACACTGTTTCTGATGTGATATATGACCAAAACACCTTTGACAGACCCTACAACGACTATCTTTACATCGCTGTTACAAGGGGTATACCGTCTTTAATCGCTTATTTGGCGTTGATTTTTCTTGTAATGAAAAAGGCTTTTGGTGGCGTTACTGTGTTTATGAAACAGAAATCAGAGTGGATTGGTGCAGGGCTTTTGATAGCAATTATTGCGTATTTGCTTGTTAGCTTTATCGGGATAAGCGTTAATACTGTTGCTCCATATTTCTGGATAATCTTAGGGGTTGCATATTCACAGGGTGGGAAGCTGTCGGAGGATAATAAGAACTAAGTATCCTATAATTTGGCATACGAAAATAAAATCTGTAATCGAAAAACGAGAACCAATAACAACACAACAAACAAAAAAGCAGAACTGAATACACTCAGTTCTGCTTTCTCTATGCCATAACTCACTTGCCCTCTAGTCCCTTTAATTCCCTTAATTCATCTTTATTAAGGCGAATTTCAGCGTCTTTAATTATCTTTACTTCCGATTTATCTAAAAAAACAGGAACAGGATTTTCACCGTCAGGCCTAATCTTTAGCTTGCCTGTAATCAGATTAACCTCCGTTACAACTCCCCTACCATCAGCAAACTTAACATATGCTCCAGCCTTTGGCGTAATCTTCAACAGCTCGTCATAGGTAGCCTGTTCATGCTTCAAGCAACACATTAGTCTTCCGCAAGTCCCTGAAATCTTAGTCGGATTTAGCGAAAGCCCCTGCTCCTTAGCCATTTTTATCGAAACAGGCTGAAAGTCACCTAGATAACTCTTACAACAAAACTCACGCCCACAAACGCCCAGTCCTCCCAGCATTTTCGCCTCATCACGAACGCCAATCTGCCTTAATTCAATACGAGTTCTAAAAATTGATGCAAGGTCCTTCACAAGTTCCCTAAAATCAACCCTTAATTCAGCCGTAAAATAAAACAAAATCTTATTATTATCAAATGTACATTCAACATCAATAAGCTTCATATTAAGCTTTCTAAAAGCGATTTTTTCCTCACAAATCTTAAAGGCTTCCTCTTCCCTAATCTTGTTTTTCTCAACAATTTTCATATCCTCCACCGTTGCAATACGCATAACTTCCTTTAACGGTGCTATGATTTCCTCATCAGGAATCATTCGGTTAGCTATCACTATTTCACCACACTCAATGCCTCTTGCTGTCTCAACAATAGCCTTCTGCCCAGTTTTTGCCTTAATTTTTCCTGGAGCAAAGTAATAAACCTTACCACCATTTTTAAAGCGAACTCCAATTATTTCAACCATTTTTCCTCCTAAATAAATAACTCTGCAATTAGGTTGCATTAATTATTTCACCACATAATGTGGATAGAATTAGTTTTAAATTAACATTTGAGTCAATCTGTGACATAGCATTTCTCACAAGTAAGTGCAATTCCTCACAGCTTGATGAAGTGATTTTCTGAGATAACTTTTTCGAGCCACTTGGATAACAACCAATAAACCTATCGATAAACTTTGCAGTCAAAGCGTCATGAAACTGCTTGTCCAAAAGTGTTAAAGCAGTTTTCGCCATGTTTCTATCCTTTTCGACAACAGCAAAAGCCACAGTTAACTCATACTCATTCCTATTTATTATAGCATTGGTTATTGCTTTTGTCAATTTAACAATTCCCTGTAATTTCTCATCCTGTATATAGCTAATGCAAAGCCCAATATTCCCATGAAAACAGCTTATAGCGTCGTCAATATCATCGTTTAAAAAGCCCCGTTCCTCCAGTGCCAGCCTACATTCAGCCTCTGTACATTCGGATACACCAAGAGAGATAATTCTGGAAATTATTGTTGTTAGAAACACATTTTTAGCCTTTGCAGTAAATATAAAATATGTAAAATTTGGTGGCTCTTCAACAAGCTTTAGCAGTGCATTTTGTGCCTGAACGGTGATATTATCGGCATCAGCAAAGATATAAACTTTCTTGTTAGCATTATTTGGAGTCACAAAAGCATCACTGCATATATTTCGCACAGTTTCGGCAGAAAACCCTTGAAGCTTGCCACTATGCTCAACCCAAATCACGTCGGGGTGGTTATCATTTAGGATATTTTTACAAGCGACACAGTGCTGGCATGGGGTGTTTTGTGAATTTTCGCATATTAAACTCATTGCAAAATATTTAGCGATAGTTTTTTTGCCCAATCCCCTATCGCCATAAATAAGAAAAGAGTGAGCAAGCCTATTGCTTTGGAGCATAGAGCTGAGGGTGTTTAGCGTGTTATTATTTGAATAAATCTTAATACTCATCGGTTATACCTTTTCAAATCTTTCTATATCAGTGACGAAAATCGTAGCACCTCCGACGGAAACTTCAACGGGAAATGAGGAATAAGTGCCGATTCCGAACGAGGCTGCGGAGGGTACGAACTGTTTCCTTTTGTGGCTTTTTTCCTCAATAATTTTAATGACGTTATCGACATTTTCGTTTTCGGTACAGATGAGGAAAGTGGTATTTCCAGCACTTAGGAAGCCACCTGTTGAGGCAAGCTTTGTAGCGAAGTGACCTGCTTTTGTTAGAGCTTTTGAAACGGAATGGCTATCGTCTTTATTGATAATTGCAAATATCAGTTTCATGAGAACCTCCTTTATTTTATGTGAATTTATATTGATTTTTATTGAATAAACTTTTGTTTTGGTTCTTGTTTTCTTTGTTGTCGTCTAATATTCTTTTTCTCGTTTAATTTAGTGTAGTATGGTTCTTATTCACCTTGACTATTATCCATCTACTTTCCGTATGGTTAAATTTAGTTGTGGGTGTTCATTTCTTTGCTTGCACAAAGAAACGAACCAAAGAAATGCACAACTGCCGTTGAGGCTTTTTATTTTTTATATTTGTTTGATTAGTTCGGTAAAATAGTCCACAGAATTTCATCTTTCCTAAGCCATTTACAGGAAGAAAGGTTGTTATTTGATGACTCATTGGCTTACTTTACTCCTACCAATATGTTAACTTTTGAGTCAAACTAAATTTTGATTATAGAGTTATTGCTTTTGCTGGTTCTTGCCCTTTGCCCTCACCTAAATTCAGCACTCTATTTATGCCAGAACAATCCCAAATCGCTTTTTCGTCGCATATGGAAATCGCCTACTAAATATATTAACTGCGACGGGAAAGCACCCCATCAAAGTAGCGACCCAAAAGCCAAAACGGTCTTTGTTTTGGTTTTTGGTTGAGCGTGCCAAGCCTCAACGGCGTTGAGTTGCGTTTTTCTT
>CAZSZG010000071.1:0-7256 GCA_964610805.1 uncultured Oscillospiraceae bacterium | reverse complement strand
GCAAGAAATCCATTGATTATAAGGATTAAAAATGAGATGAATAATGAGCCGAATAGGCTTGCAGATTGAATGAAATAGGTGAGGGGAGTAGCGATATTGGCTAAACGTGCCCAAGGAAAAGCAAGTGGATAGAATATTCCCTGTAACCATTCACCAAATATGAAAAGCAGAGAGAATATCACTATATCAAAGGCATTATTGCGTTTGATTTTATAGTAGCAAAAACAAGATAGACTCCAATAACACCCCATTAGCAATCCAATAAATATAATGGAAAGCGTAAGAATTAATATTGATTTAGCTCTACTTTGGTTTATATATGGCGATAATTGATACATCCAGTATAATGTAATTCCATAAAAAAACATTGAAAAGGTTAAAATAAACGCAATTGTTCGACGTTTGTTAAGGCTATCATTATTTAGAAATACAAAAAAAAGAGGTATAACCCCGAAGAAAACTATCCAAAATAAGGACTCATACATAAAACTCAATGAAAGCAATATGCCAGAAATAGCACACATACTAAAACAAAAACTTTTTTTATTGTTGATATTTTTTAAATTCATTTTTTATTCCTTTTAAGATATTGGTGGTTATAGAATATATTATACCGTAAAGCAGTGCTTTTATGATAAAAATACAGCATTAGTATTCTTGATGAACTTAATTCAATTATACTTTTTAATGGTTAAAATGTCAACATAATAAAGCCTTAAAAATACAGTTAAATACACAATACCAGTCTTACAAGTACGGTAGAGTAATATAATTTTTATTATTTTTATAAATTAAGATAAAATACTCTTGCAAAAAATTGAATTATGTAGTAATATATAATAGTATTAGTATGGTTAAGGAGGAATAATAGGAATGTTAATAAGTGCAGTTGTTCCGTGCTATAATGAAGAAGAAGTACTTCCTCTTTTTTATGACAAAATGTGTGAGATTATGTCAGATATGAAAAAAACACATAATGATTTGGATTTTGAACTTTTATTTATTGATGACGGTTCAAAGGACAAAACTTTGTTTAAGTTAAGAGAGCTTTCTAAAATTGACAAGAGAGTAAGGTATATTTCTTTTTCTAGGAATTTTGGCAAGGAGTCAGCTATGTTTGCGGGGTTAGAGAATACAAAAGGTGACTATGTTGTTGTTATGGATGCTGATTTACAGCACCCTCCTGATTTTATCCCACAAATGTATGAGTATGTAAAAGATGGAGAGTTTGATTGTGCGACAACAAGAAGAGTCAGCAGAAAAGGCGAGTCAGCTGTTCGTTCATGGTTTGCAAGGACGTTTTATAAGATAATGAATAAAATATCTCAAACAGAAATAGTTGATGGTGCACAGGATTTTCGTTTTATGACAAGACAGATGGTGAATTCGATACTGGAGATGAAAGAATACAATAGGTTCTCTAAGGGGATTTTCAGTTGGGTTGGATATAAAGTAAAATATATTGAATATGAAAATGTAGAACGTGCAGCTGGAACAACAGCATGGTCATTTTGGAATTTATTTTTGTATTCCATAGATGGAATTTGTGCATTTTCAACTTTCCCATTAGCAATTTCAACTTTTTTAGGTATTCTTTTATCTACTGTTGCTGTTATAATATTTGTTGTATCATTGATTATGTCAGCTGTTGCAGGTAATGATTTGGAATTCCCGACAATTATAAGTGCGATATTTTTAGTAGGTGGATTTCAGATGGTATGCACTGGAATTTTAGGACAGTATTTATCAAAAACTTATCTTGAATCCAAAAACAGACCAATTTATCTTGTAAGAGAAACAGAGGATAGCGTTAAATAGTGATGGAATTACAAGAATAAATTTAAGAGCTTTTAAAATAAAAAATAATAGGCTGTTCCTTGATAACCAGCCTAAGTAAAAAACAGGGGATATTTAATATGAAAAAATTATCAGTTGATAGATTAGTCAAAATAGCTGTGGTTGCAGCAATTTATGTAGTAATTACAGTTGCGGTTGAGCCACTTTCCTATGGGGCAGTACAATTTCGATTTTCGGAAATATTGATGTTATTATGCTTTTATAAGTCCGACTATTGCGTATCACTTACACTTGGTTGTGCGATAGCCAATTTATTTAGTCCATTTGCAATAATTGACGTACCGTTCGGAGCGATAGCAACATTAATTTCTGCGGTGTTAATTTACAAAAGTAGTAAGCTGTGGCTTGCATCACTCTTCCCCACTATTTTAAATGGAATAATAGTTGGCTTAGAGTTAAATTTGTTTTATAATCTACCTCTATGGGGAGCAGCTTCGTCGGTGGCAATTGGAGAGTTTGTAGTTGTAACTCTTTTAGGGGTGCCAATTTTTCTTGCACTCCAGAAGAATAAACTTTTTATGCAAACTATAGGAGCAGATTCAAAAAAAAGTATCTGTTTATAAAAATGCAGTCTAATTAACATATTATAAAGGGGTGTAGATATTATGAATAATAAGGTAAGGCTTTTAATATCTATTCTCTTTATTCTCTCTATTGGACTTGCTATTGCAGTAACAAGGTTTAATTTAACAGGAAGTTCTAAGGGTTCAAATATTATTACATCACCAGATATACAGTCGGTTACTAATATAACATATAATAACTACACAGTATTTAAAAGCAGTGCAGATTTATATGGAGTTATTGATGATAATGATAGGGTTATAATTGAGCCAGCATGGAGTGACATTATCTTTACTGATTCTGGTAAGATGATAGTATCAAAGAATATCGATAATAATTATTATTCAGGAATAATAGATAATCAGGATAATATTCTTATCCCGTTTATATACAGTGAGTTTAAGGAAGTAAATAGCGAAATAATCTTCGGTTACTTAGAGGAAAACAAAAAGATTGTTGTTTTTAATGGAAATGGCGTTCCGTATATTAATGATGAATGGGATAGATACATAGTAAATGATAATTTTGTATCACTTTACAAGGATTCCACTCAGTATACGGGCAGAATTGAAGATGGAAAGCTTGATTTGATAAAAATGGTTATTTCAAGTAGTGTTATTGATAACGACTTCAAATTAACTATTTATGGTGATGAGTACAAGATTAACTCTAATTATAAACTGATACAGGAAGCGTTTGATCAGTCAATAGTTATTTTTGAGGAGCTATTTGGAGTTAGTTCAGCAGATGATAGCATATATAATTCAAACATTATTCTGAACGCTTCAATGATGGATTATCAGTTTTCAAAGCTTAATAGTGTTGCTTTAGATACTTGTGAAGATACAAAATCAGCAACAAGTTATAGATTTAAAGTTAGGTTTCAGTGCATACCTAAATCTGAACTGTTGTTGGATGAGAATCTTCAAAATAAATTGAATTATACAATTGAAATTTGTATGATAAAGGACAGGAATGGAAAGTTAGCAGTTAAGAATATTGACAAAATGCAAATTGCCAAGTGAATATTTTATATGAAAGAGGGTCTTTTATGAAAAAGGTAGCGATTATTATGGGCAGTGACAGTGATTTAGGGGTGGTAAAGGAAGCCATTGCTGAATTAAAGAAGTTTGAAGTTACATATGAGGTTCATGTGATGTCAGCCCACCGTACCCCTGAGCAAGCTTCAGAATTTTCTAAAGATGCAGCGGCAAATGGGTTTGGAGTGATAATTGCAGCAGCAGGAAAAGCTGCTCATCTAGGTGGTGTCCTTGCGGCACATACAATAATTCCTGTAATAGGTCTTCCGATTAAATCATCAACACTTGACGGACTTGATGCATTACTTTCTACTGTTCAAATGCCAAAGGGAATTCCAGTTGCGACAGTAGCAATTGATGGAGCAGCGAATGCAGCTATTTTGGCTGTGCAGATGCTTGCTTTGTCGGATGAAAACCTTTCAAAAAAGCTTATAAAAATGAAGGAAACAATGGTGGAAGAGGTTATTGCTAAGGATAAAAAGCTTCAGGAACAGGAATTTTAAGTGGGATAAACCTTATAAATTAGGCTTAATAAATTAATTTTAAATTCGGAGGAGTATAAAATGGATAATTTACAAAAAACAGAACAGCTGTACGAGGGAAAAGCTAAGAAGGTATATGCTACTAATAACCCAGATTGTGTTATTGTTGACTACAAGGATGACGCTACTGCTTTTAACGGAGAGAAAAAGGGAACGATTAACAACAAGGGGATTATAAATAATAGAGTTACAAATCATCTTATGAAGATGCTTGAAAAACAAGGTATTCCTACACATCTAATCAAAGAGATTTCTGAAAGGGAAACAATTGTTAAGAAAGTTACAATAGTGCCTCTTGAAGTTATTGTTAGAAATATTGCTGCTGGCTCATTGTCAAAAAGATTAGGCTTGCCAGAGGGAACTAAGATGGGTAAAACTGTTTTGGAGTTCTGTTATAAAGATGATGATTTAGGTGACCCTATGGTAAATGAGTATCACATAATGGCAATGGATTGGTGTACGAAAGAGGAATTAGATTTAATTGCAAATTATTCTTTTAAGGTAAATAATATACTTACAGCATATCTTAAAGATTTAAATATTGAACTTATTGATTTCAAGCTTGAGTTTGGTAAAACTAATGATGGAACAATTGTTTTAGCAGACGAAATTTCCCCTGATACTTGTCGCTTCTGGGATAGCACAACTGGTGAAAAGCTTGATAAGGATAGATTTAGACGTGATCTTGGCGGTGAAGAAGACGCATATAAAGAAATTATGAAAAGACTTTTAGGTGAATAAAATTATATTAAACTTTATCATATAGTCCAAATTTAAAAAGAATTTTAATCAAAGTGAGGCTAAAAATATTGAATAAGGTTAATGAAGAATGTGGAGTTTTTGGGGTATATAACAAGAATAATTCCGATGTAACATTACTGACATATAGGGCACTTTATGCACTTCAGCATAGGGGACAGGAAAGCTGTGGTATTGTGGTTAATGATAAGGGAGTTTTTTCTTATCATAAGGATTTAGGTTTAGTGCCTGAGGTATTTGATAAAAGCCATATTGATAGGCTAGGTGATGGAAATATTGCGATAGGTCATGTACGCTACTCTACGACAGGAAAGCCTAACCGTTCAAATGCACAGCCATTGGTTGTAAGGCATATAAAAGGACCTATGTCGATAGCACATAATGGAAATCTAATTAATGCAAGAGAATTAAGGGAATACTATGAGTTAAAGGGTGGTATTTTTCACAATACAAATGATACCGAAGTAATTTCCTATGTAATTACTGAACAAAGACTTATTCAACCATCAATAGAAAAAGCTGTTGAACAAGCTTTGTATAAAATTAAAGGTGCGTATTCATTAGTAATTATGTCACCAAAAAAACTAATTGCAGCAAGAGATCCACATGGATTTAAACCACTATGCATGGGAAAATGCAAAGATGGATCTATTGTATTTGCATCTGAATCTTGTGCATTAGATAGCGTTGATGCTGAATTTGAGAGGGATATTATTCCAGGGGAAATTGTAGTGGTAGACGAAAATGGAGTTCGCTCAATAAAAACACATTGTGGTGAAACGTCCTCTCTATGTGTATTTGAATTTGTTTACTTTGCAAGACCTGATTCAGTTATTGATGGAGTCAGCGTTCAAAAAGCTAGATTAAGGGCAGGAAAAACTTTATGGGAAGAGCATCCAGTGGAGGCTGATGTTGTTATTGGTGTTCCAGATAGTGGACTTGATGCTGCATTAGGTTTTGCCAACGCATCAGGGATTCCATATGGTGTAGGTTTTATTAAGAATAGATATGTTGGGCGAACCTTTATACAGCCGACACAAGCACAGCGTGCAGATGCAGTTAAAATTAAGCTTAATGTTGTTAAGGAAGTAGTAAAAGGTAAAAAAGTAGTGTTAGTTGATGATAGTATAGTTAGAGGAACTACTTGTGCAAGAATTGTAAATCTGCTTCGTGAGGCTGGTGCTGCTGAAGTTCATATGAGGGTATCAAGCCCGCCTTTTACAAATCCATGTTATTTTGGAACAGATATTGACAGCAAGGATAAGTTAATTGCGTGTCAGATGGATTTAGATCAGATTGCAGCACATATAGGTGTTGATACACTTGGATATTTAAGTGTCGATGGTGTATTGAACATTGCAAAAGAGGCAAGTTGTACATTTTGTTCTGGCTGTTTTACAGGCAAATACCCTATTGAAGTGCCAAAGGAAATACCAAAGGACAAATTTGAAAAAAAGATTGGTCAATAATAATTCTTTTAAAAATTTAGCATTTAATGAATATTATATAATCTATGGAGGATTTTAAATGAGAAGCTATTCGGAAAGCTATAAATCAGCAGGAGTTGACGTTACTGCTGGTTATAAGGCAGTAGAACTAATGAAATCACATGTTGCAAGGACAATGGTGAACGGGGTGACTCCAGACATTGGTGGATTTGGAGGACTCTTTGAATTGGATATGACAGGTATAAACAAGCCTGTTTTGGTTTCAGGAACTGACGGTGTAGGAACAAAATTAAAGATTGCATTTATGGTTGATAAGCATAATACAGTTGGTATAGACTGTGTTGCAATGTGTGTAAATGATATTATTTGCAGTGGAGCAAAACCTTTGTTTTTCCTTGATTATATTGCTGTTGGCAAGAATTATCCTGAAAAGATTGCTGAGATTGTTTCAGGAATTGCTGAGGGTTGCGTGCAGGCAGGTTGTGTATTAACTGGAGGAGAAACAGCAGAAATGCCAGGATTTTATCCTATGGATGAGTATGATTTAGCTGGGTTTGCTGTTGGTGTTGTTGATAAAGATAAAATAATACAGCCTAATGAACAGAAAGCTGGGGATGTGCTAATTGCGATGAAATCAAGTGGCGTTCATTCAAATGGCTTTTCATTAGTAAGAAAAGTGTTTACTGTAAATGGGCAGACTCTTGCAAGATATTTTTCTGATCTCACATGTACTTTAGGAGAATGTTTGATGACTCCTACAAAAATATATGTTAAGGCAATTTTAAATTTACTTGATGAAGTAAAGGTAAAATCGATAACCCATATTACAGGTGGGGGATTTTATGAGAATATACCACGTTCATTGCCAAATGGACTATCAGCTAAAATTGAAAGAAATTCTATACAGGTACTGCCGATATTCGATTTAATTTCAAGAACAGGGCATATTCCAGAGAGAGATATGTTTAACACATTTAATATGGGTGTAGGAATGGTCGTTTGTGTCGATAAAAATGATGTTGATAAAACATTAGCTTCATTAAAGG
>CAZSZG010000070.1:0-7446 GCA_964610805.1 uncultured Oscillospiraceae bacterium | reverse complement strand
TTAGCGTACACATTTTTCTTTTTTTGTGGTATTAGTGAGGGGACACAAAAAAAGGAGTGATTTTATGAAATTAGTAGCAGAAAAGAAGATGATAAATTCATCGCCGATGTATTATTTATTGACAGAGGGTGAGCATAACGCTGATACGATAGAATTTGTGGTGGACAGGTACTATGATGAGATTAGCGTAGAAAACTGCACGTTTATAATTAAGGGTATTAATAGCAAGAATAATCAGGTTGAACAGGTGTTGGAAAAGACGGTTGTAGAGGACAAGGTAACGCTTAAGTGGTCGATTAATGAGGAATTTACGGCAGTTGCAGGTATGATGGAACTAGAAATTCGTGGTGTAATAAAAATGTTGGAGAGGGAAATTCTGGTTATAAAATACTCAATGTCACCGATTGAAGTGAGGGGAACTGGAAAGGGTAGTGGATTGCCGACTGTTGGGTTGATTGAACAGGCTATAAATAGCTTGCAGATTACGGTGGGTGAGGGGATAACGAACATACAAACCTTTGTAAATCAGCAGATTACTAGCTTGGGTTATCCTTATATTATTTTGACGCAAGCTGAATATGACAACCTGTCAGTAATTGATGAAACAAAACTTTATGTGATTACGGGGTGATTGAGATGAGGTTAAATAATTCGGAAAATGTAATGATTGGTTCAAGGGAAGTGAACAGGATTTATGCAAGAAATGTAAAGGTATGGGAAAGGGAGGGGCTTAACCCAGCTGATTGGATATATGAAATTAAAAACGGGGAGGTAAGAATTTTAGGGTATACGGGCAGTGGAACGAAAATTACGATGCCGAGCGTGATTGAGGGCTGTCCAGTAGCTATTATTGGCAGTGGCGAACGCTATGACCCTTTAAATGGAATTGGGGGCATACTTGAATTGGTGATTCCAAATAGCGTTCACACTATTTCAAGTTACGCTTTCTATTCGCAAACAGGAATAGAGAAAACGCTGAAACGTGTAATTATTGGGAACGGCGTTCAGACTATTGGAAGTAATGCTTTTTACAATTGTTACCTACTTGAGTATATTTCAATTGGTGATGGGGTAAAAGAGATTGGTCAATGTGCGTTCCAGAGGGCTGGGCAAAGTTCTGTAAGTGATGATTGCGTGGTGAAATTTGGTAGGAATGTTGAGAAAATTGGTGAGTGGGCATTCAGTCACTGCTACCACATTAGAAATTTAACATTGCCAAATAAGCTTAAAGAAATCGGCGTATGTGCGTTTGAAAGCTGTAATCAAATACTAGAAGTTATAATTCCTGACAGCGTGGAGAGTATCGGGAATGAAGCTTTTAGCGGTTGTACTCAAGCCAAAAAGTTAACGCTGAACAATACTATAACAAGCATAAACAGGGCTGTGTTCCGTGCTTGGTGGGGCTTAGATGAGGTATATATCCCTCCTCAAGTCACAACTATTGGCAAACAGGCTTTTGGGCATAATGGACCTGAAACAGTATATATGCCGACTTCATGCACATATTTTTACGAAGAGAGTTCAATTGACAATTCATTCCGTTATGGCGTAAATATAATTCGGTATTAATCAAGAAAACCATCTTAAATTAGCACAGTATTCTTGTGTTGCATATAGGTTATAATAATCTATATGTAAAATTGCAAGTATGCAGTATTAAATTTAAGGTGGTTTTTGTGCAAATATACAAAAGTATAATACTATATTGACAAACTATATTATATGAACTATAATATAGTCATAGTTTTAGTATGAGTGGTTGTATAATATGAAATATAAAAAGGTTGGTGAGATTATGTCGTTTTCAATAAATTCTAAACTGCTTGATGCAATGGTTTTATCGATTGTTCAGCGTGAGGAAACTTATGGGTATAAAATAACACAGGATATACGGGACGCAATGGATGTATCGGAGTCAACATTATACCCAGTTTTAAGGCGATTGCAAAAAGGGGAATGTCTTGAAACTTATGATATGGAGTATATGGGCAGAAATAGACGATATTATAAGGTGACAAGCAAAGGCAACGAACTTCTGGAGGTTTATAGGGACGATTGGTATGATTATAAGGCAAAGGTTGAGAAAATTCTGATAAATGGGGTGGTTAACAATGGATAAAAAGGAGTTTCTAGAACAATTATCAAACAGCTTAGGCAGTCTTCCGAAAGAGGAAAGAGATGAAGCGTTGTTGTATTATGAGGAGTTTTTTGAGGACGCTGGAACTGTCTATGAACAGGATGTAATTAATGAACTTGGCTCTCCTCAAAAATTAGCAGAGTCGATTATGAATGACAGTGCTATAAATGATGAAAGAGGACTTGTGCTGAAGCAAAATTATACTGAAAATACAAAAAGCAAAGGGAATAACACAAGCTATAAAAGTGAAAATAAGACTTATAACAACATAGGGAATAGCACAAGTTATAAAAGTGAGGGAAAGACTTACAGCAACACACAAAATGCAAATAATTCTGGTGCGAATACACAGGAGAATACGCAAAAGCCACAACAAAAGGACAATACATCTTTAATTGTTGGAATAATAATACTTGCTGTTACTGCTCCGATATGGGCAAGTGTTTTAGGTTCTATTTTAGCAGTAATTTTAAGTGTTATTTTGACTGTTGCCACCACTGTTTTAACGTTGGGAGTTTTGGGGATTGTACTTTTCTTTGTAGGAATAGTATATTTGTTCATTACACCGTCAGCAGGACTGGTTTTTCTTGGTGTGAGTTTTGTTTCATTAGGTATAACCACTGTTGTATTTACTCCACTTCTGAAATTTTTCATATGGCTTGGAAAGCTTGTTATTAAGGGTTGTAAATCATTATTTAACTTGATTACAGGCAAAACGAAAAGGGGTGAGGTACAATGAAAATCCTTGTAAGAGGCATTGTTGGAATAGGGTTAATTGTGGTTGGAGTAACTTTTATGATTGTTGGTGGAAGTATGGGTGGATTTAAAAAGCTGAATATAGTTGATTGGGAAACTGTTAAAATTAATGAGGAAATTGAAATTGATGAGCTAAATAAGGTTAATATTAAATTTTCGGTTGGAGAACTTACAATAAAAAGAGGCGACAGTTTAAGGATTGAGGGAACTGTATTTGAGAATATGTTTGAGTATGATTATACCGATAATGAGCTTAATATAAATTACTCACTAAAGGATAAAAAGCTGTTTTCAGGGGTTTTAAATAAGTCGTTTGAAAATTTAGAGGTTACCTTGTATCTGCCTGATGAAACATATGATGAGTTTAATTTGGACATGAACGTGGGCTTGCTTAAGGTTAATGGAATAAGTGCTGTGTCTTCTAAAATATCACTGGGTGTTGGTGAATTTAACTTTGAGGATATGGATGTTGGGAAACTTAACCTACGTACAGGTATTGGCGAAACAAATTTTGAAGGTAAAGTGACCGATGACAGTAGCCTTGATTCTGGAATTGGTGAGGTTAATTTGAATATCACAACGGGTAAAACTAATTTTGACTTTGATATAAGCAATGGCGTAGGCAATGTTAAGGTTGACAATGATAGGAAAAATGTCAAGGGTGGCTTGCATAAAAGCTTTGATGTAAACAATGGTATCGGAGCGATTAATATTAAGGTAGAGTAGAATTTTTATATGGGGGAGTTCAAAGGAACACATTCTATTTAGTGATATTTTGGGCAAGGTCTTGTTATAAATCCATTCTAAATACCAAATTAAGCCTGTTCAAAAGCTGAACAGGCTTTTTTTATTATAAAGTCGTGGAATTATGTTGAAAAAATAACTTATTTAAGTTATAATTAGTTTAGGAAAGTATTTATTGACAAGTATAAAAAGTTGTGGTACAATATCTGTATTAGTTAATGTGGTACACCAATACACGGAGGAGATGTTATGACAAGTTTATCTAAAAAGCAGAAAAGAATAATAGTTTGGGGTTTGATTATATTAATATCAATTTTGGTAATAACAGCGTCACTTTTTATTAGCTCTAAGTTATACGAAAGAGGAACATATGTCACAACCGACTTTGAAAACATTGACTTAACTGGAATTGATAGCATTATGATTGTTGCACATCCCGATGATGAAATATTGTGGGGTGGCTCGCATCTGATTGATGGTAATTATTTGGTTGTGTGCATAACGGCTGGGAATAATATAACTCGTGCAGTTGAGTTAGAAAATGCTATGGAAGCAACTGGCGACAAGTGCATAATGCTTGGGTATCTCGATAAGGTGCTTAATAAACGTAGCAATTGGAAGTATTCGTATGATGATATACAAGAGGATTTGACGGAGATTTTGAGCCTTAAGCAGTGGGATAAAATTGTTACGCATAATCCAGAGGGTGAATATGGGCATATTCACCATATTAAAACAAATAAAATTGTTACTAATATATTTGAACAGAATTTTATTGATGACAGTAACCTTTATTACTTCGGTGAATATTATAATAAGAGTGAAATTGAGGCTGTAAAGGGTTCGTTAACTGCAATTGATGAGGAAAATTATCAGAAAAAGTTAGATATAATCGAAAATATTTATACTAGCCAAGATTTTTTGGTGGACAAATTTGGGCATACTGTTGAATATGAAAATTGGAGCAAATACATAGAATAATCAGAAAGGCTTTTGATATGACAAAACTTAGTAAGCGTGACTATGTGAATTTGGCTATACTGGTGATGTTTTTTTTAGCAATAGTAGCAGTCTTGACAAGGCTGAAGTACGGCTATGGCTCAACGACTGATTGGCAACAACAGCATTGGGTTTTGCCTGAATATTTCCGTAATTTGTTTTATGAAAATCATGAAGTATTCCCTAGCTTTGCGTTTAATATTGGTGGTGGGCAGAATATCTTCAACTTCTCATATTATGGCTTGTATAGTCCGATAATACTAATATCTTATCTTTTTCCCTTTGTCGATATGCTCGACTACATTATGATTATAAGTATACTCACAGTAATATCAAGCGTTGTTATTTTTTATATTTGGCTTAGACGAAATAACTATAACTCAAACGTATGCTTCCTTGTTAGCTTTATGTTTTTATGTGCAGGTCCACTTATTTTTCAAAGCCATAGGCAGATTATGTTTGTGAATTATATGCCATTTTTGCTTTTAAGCCTAATTGGAGTGGACAAATATTTCAATGAAAAGAAATCACTTTTTTTAATAATAAGCACATTTTTGATGATTATGACAAGCTACTTTTTCAGCGTCTGTGGGTTAATTACACTGATGATTTATGGAATATACAAACATACAAAAGCTCACCCATCACTACGAATTAAGTCGCTTTTAGTAGATTTATCAAGGCTTGCATTTTCGATAATGATAGCTGTATTTATGTCAGGAATACTATTGCTTCCAACAGTGTCGGCAATTTTAAGTGGACGTAACAGCGTCGGTGGAGATGGTAAATTGCTTGATTTATCACTTTTGATACCGAATATATCACTGGAAAATATTCTGTATAGCCCATATTCACTCGGACTAACTTCAATAGTTTTACTAGCTTTAATAAGTGGAGTTTTATCAAAAAAGCGTGAAAGAATTGTAGCAATAGCTATCGTTTTAGTAATAATTATTTTACCTGTATTCTCATATATTTTAAACGGAGCTTTATATTCAAGACCAAAGGTTCTAATTCCATTGTTGCCAATATTATGCTTGATAGTTGCAGATTTCCTAACAGATTTACTGGAATACCGATATAGAAAAAAAGCAGTTGCGGCATTTATTCTATTTATTATCGTGGTGCTGGTAGTTTCAAACTGGAGCTACCGAATAGCTTTTATGGCTGATAGTGTAATCACAATTTTGGTAATTCTCGCCTTAGTCAAGTATAAAAAAAGTTGGCTGATTTATATACCAGTTGTAATAACCTCTGTATTAGGCTGTGTTTGCATTAATATGAAAGATACTCTTTTCTTGCTGTCAGATAGAAAATTAGAAACAGACTATGGAGTGAAGAATTTAGTTCAAGAAGTATCGCAAACAGATGGTGAATTTCATCGCTTTTCTAATGAAATTTATCCACTTGAAACGGTTAATAAGGTCTATTCAACGGATTATTACCAGACTACACTGTATTCTTCCGTCTACAACAAAGACTATAATACTTTTTACTATGATATTTTTAATAATGAGATAAATTTTAGGAATTCTGTAATCACAAATTCTACAAAAAGCCCTTTGTTTAATATTTACATGGGAAATAAATACGTTATTACAAAGCAAGACCCACCGATTGGCTATGATTTAGTGAAAACAAACGGTGATACGTCAGTTTATAAAAATGATAACGCTTTTCCGTTGGGATATGTTACCGATAAAATAATGTGTGAAAGCGATTTTGATAAGCTTGAATATCCATATACAAGCGAGGCACTTATGGAATATTGCGTTGTTGATAGGGATTGCGACAACGATTTCTCAGCAGATATAAAAGAGGTTTCCACTGAATTCACCTTATCCGATTATGATAATATTGAATTTGAGGAAAACAATGGCATATATTCGGTTAAGGCTGATGAATTTGCAAATATGACATTAACTCTTGATAAAGTAGTGAAAGACAAAATATTATTTATTAGGTTTAATATGGATTATCAGCATGAAGATGAGGATGCTTATATTATAATTAATGACGTGAAAAATAAGCTTACCTGTAAAACTGCTGGATATCCAAATGAAAATTATACCTTTGACTACCTCTTGTCATCAAATGAGCCGATTGAAAAACTAAATATTTTGTTCAAAAAAGGCGATTATCAGATAAGCAATATTAGAATGTACACGCTTTATTATTCTAATATAAAAGATATAAGAAGTACGCTTGACCCGTTTGAGGTTGATATGAAAAAGACAAGTGGTGACAATATTTACGGCAAAATTAATGCAACGAGAAATGGAATTTTCGTTTTAAATATTCCATATGATAAGGGCTTTAGTATTAAAGTTGATGGTGAAAACATCACATATGAAAAGGTAAACAAGGCATTTATTGGCTTTGAAATTGAAAAAGGGGAGCATAACATTGTTGTAAGTTATCAATCACCTTTGCAAAAAGAGGGGATCGCTCTAACTGTTTTTGGCTTTTCTTTGGCGATAGGTTTAGCTTTATTTGAGCGAAGAAAAGTTGTTTCTTGATTAATTCATAATGGGAAACTGCCATAAACTCTACCAAGCGAAATTATTCCCTCCGTACTCCTCAGCTCATTAAAACCACAAAAAAGGTGTAGCATTTGCTACACCTTTAAATATATTATTCTAGCTATTCAATTCTTACATGATTTTTCACGCAGAAATTATGGTCGTTTGAACTTAAGTAGATTATTCCTTCAATAAAACCGATAATCGTAGGAATCCATGTCCAACAAAATAAAAGATACAAAATCCCCATGCCAACTTTACCCATGTAAAACTTGTGAACACCAATAC
>CAZSZG010000069.1:0-7490 GCA_964610805.1 uncultured Oscillospiraceae bacterium | reverse complement strand
ATATGGAAACCTATATAATACCCATATTAATATTTTCGGGCATTGGATTAGTAGCAGGCATATTACTTTCTGTTGCGTCTAAGGCATTTGAGGTAAAAGTTGATGAAAGGGTTGAGCGAGTAAATGACGCATTACCACAAATCAACTGTGGTGCTTGTGGATATGCTGGCTGTGCTGATTATGCGAGTGCTGTTATAGAAAAAAATGAATCAACGACACTTTGCAAGCCTGGTGGGAGTGATGTTGTTGAAGAAATCAGTAATATACTTGGCAAAAATGTAGTAGATGTGGTTCGGGAGGTAGCTGTTGTGCATTGCAGTGGTGATTGTGATGCGACTACAAAAAAATTCACATTTGATGGAATACAGAGTTGTGTAGCGGCTAAACGCTTTTACAATGGTGACGGGGTGTGTACATATGGCTGTTTAGGGCTTGGTGACTGTGTTGCTGTGTGTGAATACGATGCAATTTCAATTGTAAACGGCATAGCTTGCATTGACAAATCAGCTTGTATTTCATGTGGAAAATGCGTTAAGGCTTGCCCGAACCTATTAATTTCCTTGCGACCTGTTACAAAGCATATAGATGTTGCTTGTTCCTCGAAAGACAATGGAAAAATAACAAAGCTAAACTGTAAGAATGGCTGTATTGGTTGTAAGATATGCGAAAAGAAATGTCTAAGCGACGCAATTAAGGTTATAGATAACTGTGCTGAGATTGACTATGAGAAATGCACTGTTTGTGGCGTTTGCTATGAGGCTTGCCCGACTGGAGCGATTACAAATTGTTCTGATTAAAAAAATAATACAAAACTCCCATACTATAATAGCATGGGAGTTTTGTATTATGATATAGGGATTATTGGGGATTTATATTTTCACGTTGGGGGACGTAAAAATATCAAATTAAGAAAGGGGTTTCATCTCCTCTTAGGAGATATTCTTATAATAACAAGTATATGTGTATGTTTAGTGAAAACTAATTGAAAATAAATTGAAATTACTTAAATTTCTATTTTTTTCTAGTTTCCTTGTTTTCAACAAGCTTTTCATCGGGCTTTTCTGCAAGTTTTAACTTAAACCAGAACACACTTCCCTTTCCAATCGTACTCTGAACACCATATGCAAAATTATGCTTTTTCAAAATCACCTTAACAATTGACAAGCCTAAACCTGTTCCGACAACTTCCCTCTTGTGATTTTCAGAACGATAATACTTATCAAAAATAAGCTTAATATCCTCCTCGCTAATACCCTGTCCTGTATCCCTAACTTCAATTCTTACGCCATCACTTTGATTTATCTGTTTAACAAAAACATTTTTATCCTCACCTGTATAGTTAATCGCATTATTAATCAGATTAGTTATCACTTGTTCAATTTTAGCTAAGTCACAATAAACATCAATTTCTTCATCAGCTTCAAAATGAATATTATAACCCATATATTCGGATATTCCTTTGTATCTGCTAATTATATCTTCAAGCTTGCTTCTTATTGCAAATGCTGAATAACTAAGCTCAATTCCACCACTTTCAATCCTTGTTAAATCTAGCATATCCGTTACAAGCTGTGCAAGCCTATCTGTTTCATCAATGATTATATTCAAATGCTCACCACGCTTAGTGGGGTTATCTCCCGACAAGTCCCTAATCATTTCTGCATATGCTTTCAACATTGTAAGAGGCGTTCGCAAGTCATGGGATACATTGGCAATCAAGTCCCTTTGTAGCTTATCAACCCTTGAAATTTCCTTAGACGCATAGCTCAAGGTCTGTGAAAGCTGATACACTTCGTTATATTCATCACCGTCAAGTTCAACGTCATAATTACCCTTAGCAAGCTTTTTAGCCGACTTCGTTATCTTTATAATCGGTGACGCAATCATTTGTGATGCCCAAAGTGAAAGTAATGCTCCAAAAAATATTAATATTCCAGAAATTATATACATCTGACTTTTTATAATAGCTACTGTTGATTCAACTGGCTCTAGCGTTGAGCTTACAAGCAAATATCCATCTATATTATCAGATGCACCTATAATAGAGCCATAAATCAAGACCTGTTTATTAGTACGTTTCTCATTAACTATATATTTTATTTTCCCCTCTTTGCTGTTAATAAGCTCTTTCAAGTACATCGGAGTTTCGTTATAACCACTCATCAAAGCAAAATCACCATAGCCACCAATAGAAAGCCTTAAACGATTATATTTATCATATATAATTATAGAAATATCATTGTCTATCGCAAACGTATACATTTCATCTTCGTAATTTTCATTACCGTATATATCAAGAATATCATTCGACACTTCTTCAATAGCATTAAACTTGATCCTTTTGTAAAAGCTTTCAAAGAAAAGAATTTGGAATACCCAAAGCAATGCAAACACAACGATAACAAAAAGCATGAAATATAGCCAAATATTAAATCTAAGGCTCCTAGTTCGCTTCAAACTTATACCCCATTCCTCTCAATGTCACTATGAATTTTCTGTACTCTCCAAGACTGTTTCTAAGCATTTTTATATGGGTATCAACCGTTCTGTCATCACCAAAGAAGTCATAGCCCCAAACATCTTCAAGTAATTTATCTCTAGTCAGTGCAAGGTTTTTGTTTTTAACTAAATAAAACAGCAGGTCGTATTCCTTTGGTGTCATTGCTATTCTTTCTCCATTAACATAGACAACTCGTCCTAAAATATCAATTTTAAGCCCCTCAAACTCTAGCTTTTCATCAGCCTTTTGCTCAGAAGTATTCCTCCTAATAGCAACCCTTACTCTCGCCATAAGCTCTTTCGGTGAAAATGGTTTTACTACATAGTCATCAATTCCAATCTCAAACCCAAAAAGCTTATCATACTCCTCGCCTCTTGCAGAAAGCATGATAACGGGTACGTCTTTATGCTTTTTAATTTCCTTACAGCTCGAAAAACCATCTAATTTAGGCATCATTACATCCATAATAATAAGGTCATAATCCTTTTTCTTTGCCATCTCAATAGCCTGCATACCGTCCTCTGCCTCTTCAATCTCATAACCCTCAAACTCAGCATATTCACGGACAACTTTCCTTATGTTAACCTCATCGTCAACTACTAATAGTTTATACAAATTAGTCACCCCTTAAATTATAAATTATCCTTATAAATGTTTATTTTAATTTTTTCACCCTAATATACCTATTTTACATTATATATGTGTATATTTTGTGAAAATAGTAGTAAAATTTAATTCTAACTTCACTAATTCTCATTGACATCATACAAAAGTATTGTTATAATTGTGTTAAGGTATTTATGTATGTGTAAAATAATCAAGATTATCATAAATAAAATGCACACACATTTAAAGGGGTGGCATGGATGAAAAATAAAATTCTATCTGCTGAGATTATTCTATTTATTTGCACTGGATTTATACTAGTATATACTTATTTTAATAAAGCAAATTCACTGCAAATTTTGTCTGTCTACGTTATCACACTTTCTCTGCTTGGTTTGCTGGCAGGCATTTATTATTATTTTAAAGAGAAAAATGAGGGATATATTAATCAGTCTTTCATCACAAAAATTGCTGATGATATTGATACTCCTGCTATATTATGGACATCTGACCTCAGTATTATTATACCAAATGAAAAACTAAAAAATATACTTGAAATAGAAAACATAGACTTTGATGAATATATGCTTATGTGTAAGGTTTTTAATCGCCCAGATTTCACCACCGAAAGCATTGATAAGATTCTTAAAAATGAAAAGGAAGAGATTACTTTTAAGGTGTCAGATGGAAGTTATAAATATTTCATTTGGAGTTCTTCGGAAATAATGAAAAATAAGAACTATAAACTTCTGCTATCAATAGGGTTTGATTTAACTGAGCTTAAAAATATGCAGGATGAGATTAATATATATTCTCAAAATCTTTCCGTTTCACAAAGCAGATATGAGCTTTCGATGGAGCTTTCGGAAATAGGTATTATATTAAGTGAGGACGGAAATGACAACTTCTATGCGTCAAAGGAATTGCAAAAAATGCTTGGATTGGATAGCTCAATAATTTCTTTCAAGCAATTAAAGAAAAAGGTTCATCCTAACGATAAAATGCTGTATGATACCTATGTCAATAGCTTGTTTAAATCTGTTGGTCCTGATGATACAAAAATTCATAATATTGAGTTTAGAATTCTTTCTGCTGATAAAAAATATCGTTGGTACCTTTACCGCTATAAAACTGCAAATATCTCTTATATAAAAAATAGGGTTATGGGTGGTGCGTTTATTGATATTCATAAGGATAAGGAAAAGGATTTGCTTATCGAACGCCTTGCTTATGTGGATCAAGTTACCGATATTCCTAACAGAAATAAGCTTATGATTATGGGACAGGAGATTTTTGATTGCTGTATCGACCTTGACTTATCATACTGGGTTATTGTTATAGATATTGATAAATTTCACATAATTAATGATACTTGTGGGTATCATAATGGAAATAAATTGCTCCGTAGCTTTGCACAAATGCTATACAAATATCTTTCTTTTGGTGGATTTGTAGCAAGAATTGGTGGCGATAATTTTGCTTTAATTATTAAGGATTATGGCGATGGCGACCTTCCGATTAAAACTGTTGAGAAAATACAGCTTGACTTTTCAAAGCTTGCTGTTGATGTTTTTTCTAATCAATCGCTCTCATGCTCTGCTGGATATTCCTGTATGCCTGGTAATGCTACTAGCTTCATTAAAGTTTTTGAACAAGCCGAATTTGCTTTATCTGCTGGTATGAAAAACAGGGGTACTATTCTCGGCTATGATAGTTCTATGCATGATATGGTTATCACTGGAAATGAACTTGAAAAGGCTCTTTCTGATGCAATTGATAACAATGAACTTGAACTTTATTATCAGCCAAAAATAGACTTGAATACGGGTAAAATTATCGGGGTTGAGGCACTTATCAGATGGATTAAGCCTGATGGGACTATTGTTCTTCCTGGAAAATTCGTACCTGTTGCTGAAACTTCACAACTTATAATAAAAATAAGTGAATATGTCCTTGCTGAAGCTTGTAGGCAAAATAAAATATGGCAGGATATGGGATTGCCTAAAATTATTGTGTCAGTGAATCTAACATCTGCTGATTTTTATCAAAGGGATATAAAGGATACTATTTTTGATGTCCTTGTTAAAAGTGGACTTGATGCTGAATATCTTGAAATAGAGCTAACAGAAACACTTGCTATGCAAGATATTGACCTTGCTGTTAGTAGTATGCTCCAGTTAAGGAATATGGGTATTAAACTTGCTATGGATGATTTTGGAACTGGATATTCCTCTTTAAGCTATATTCAAATTCTGCCTATTACATTGCTTAAACTAGACCGTACATTTATTGTTAATCTTGAAACAGATGAGATTGCTCGTGAAATTGTTTCAGCAGTGATTAAAATTGCAAAATCTAAAAAGATTGAAACTATTGCTGAGGGTATCGAAAAGGAAGGACAGGCAAGGATTCTCAAGGAGGTCGGATGCGACCACGCTCAAGGATATTTATTTGGAAAGCCTATGCCTGCTAGCAAAATCGCTGACTATTTGGCTCATAACGCTGATAATGCTGATAACTGGAGGAGTTTTTAATTTATGGATTTCTTAAAACGCAAATACACGCTTGGTGAGGAAGTTTTTAACGCTATTTCTCATGGAACAGGAGCATTGCTTTCGATTGCTGGTACTGTTGTTTTGATTATTTTTTGTGCGATTTATGCTGATTCCCGTGCCGTTGCAACTGCCTCAATTTATGGTGCTTGCTTGATACTTCTTTATACAATGTCAACGCTTTATCATGCTATATCAAATGAAAAAGCAAAAAAAATCTTTAGAATACTCGACCATAATACGATATTTCTGATGATTGCTGGAACTTATACTCCATATACAATTTCATGTCTTAACAATAAGACGGGTTGGATTTTGTTCGGATGTATCTGGGGTTCTGCTATAATCGGGATTGTTCTTTCATCAATTAATATCAAAAAGTTCAGCAAAGTTTCAACTCTATGCTATCTAATTATGGGTTGGGCAGTTATTTTTGCTATTAAACCTTTGTATGAAACAATTTCCACATTGTCACTGATACTTCTTTTAGCTGGTGGATTGTTTTATTCGATTGGGATTATATTTTATGTAAAAAGGGAATTAAAGTATATGCATTCTGTTTGGCATCTTTTTGTCATTGGTGGGAGCATAATGCACTACTTTTCCATTTTCCTCGCACTCGTGGAAGTCTAAAATCTTACTTTAATCTATGGAATGAGGCTATGAAATGAAAAGACGTATTGGAATTTTAACCAGTGGTGGCGACTGTCCTGGACTTAATGCTACTCTTAGAGGTGTTGCAAAGGCTTGTTATGAAATGTTCGGTGAAGATGATGTGGAGATTGTCGGAATTTCCAACGGATATTACGGGCTTATCAATAACATGGCAAAAACGATGAAGCCATCTGATTTTTCTGGGATTCTTACTCAAGGTGGTACAATACTTGGCACAAAAAGACAACCATATAAGATGATGCAAATTATTGGCGATGATAATGTGGACAAGGTTAAGGCTATGAAAGATACTTATTATACTCAAAAGCTTGATTGTCTGCTTACGCTTGGTGGAAATGGAACTCATAAAACTGCTAATTTGCTTGCTAATGAGGGGCTTAATATAATTGGCTTGCCTAAAACAATAGATAACGATATTTACGGAACAGATATTACCTTTGGTTTTCATACTGCTGTTGATACAGGTACGGAAGCTATTGATAGACTTCATACCACTGCTGCAAGCCATTCCCGTATTCTTCTTTGCGAAATTATGGGCAATAAGGCTGGCTGGCTTACTTTAAATGCTGGAATTGCTGGTGGTGCTGATATTATTCTAATTCCAGAAATTCCATATGATATTAATAATGTTATTAAGTCAGTGCATAAGCGTATTAATAGTGGAAAGTCTTTCTCTATTATTGCTGTTGCTGAGGGTGCTTTCGATGTTGAGGAAGCTAAATTAAAGAAAAAAGAACGCTTAAAAAAGCGTACAGAAGCAGGTATAATTACTGCTACTAACAGAATTGCGTCACAAGTTCAACTCGAAACTGGAATTGACGCAAGAGTCTGCGTTCCTGGACATATGCTAAGAGGTGGAAGCCCTAGTGCTTATGACAGAATTCTTGCAACAAAGTTCGGCGTTCATGCCGCAAAACTTATCTCACAAGAGAAATACGGCAGAACTGTCGCTCAAGTTAACTCGAAAATTACATCCAACAAGCTTTCCGATATTGCTGGCGTTACTAAGTTCGTTAAACCCGACGACCAACTCGTTTCTACCGCCAAAAGCTTGGGTGTTTCTTTCGGAGATTAGTACGTTCGCCTGTCGGCATGAGGCTACCGCCTCAAACTCCGTTAAGCTTTTTGAAAAAAGCTTAAGCAAAAACTTTTATATT
>CAZSZG010000068.1:0-7520 GCA_964610805.1 uncultured Oscillospiraceae bacterium | reverse complement strand
CTGAACTGACTCATCCGTACCACCTGCAAATATAACATAAGGAAGAGAATAGGTATCAGCTGAGGTTGCAAAGGCAGGCATAACTAAAATCAAGGTAATAGTAATTATTGATACTAACAGATTTTTTAACTTTTTCATTTTTCATAATCTCCTTAATGTTTTATTAATTTTTATATGTTTACTATTATCAGTACAAATGCCCCAACCATAACTTTTATGTTACTGCTAGATATGTTTTACCCCCCCTTGTCAATTAGTTAACATTTAAAATCATCAATCCAAGCGTTTGAGTGTTAATAATAAAAATAGCCGTTCTTTATTTGTTATTTTTATTATATCACATAGTTTCCATAATAATGTAATGCTTTTAATAACTTTCTGTTAAGTTATTATAGATTTATTAATAATGAATTAAGACCTATGCTATTTTAATAGTTTTTATAGTATAATGTTACAAAAATCATCACAATTCGACAAAAAGTAAATATCCAACAATTAGAACATAATATTCTAATTGTTGGATATATATTGTGTTTATATAAAAAATGTGAACTACACTAGTTAGAATTTACATCATGTTCACTAGATACATTTTCCATTGATAAAATTTTATAGTTGTTATCTTCTTCCAAAACAACAAATTCAATGTATTTAGAAACATTAGAACTTTCCTTTTCTCTAACGGTGAGCCAAGATGGATTATCACGTTTATACGCAACTAAAAGAGTGAACTTCTTTCCGTCTTTTTCAATATCCTCAATTTGAGGTATATATGAATAATAAGTAGGTGAGGTTGGTATATTATAGGATTTCTTCTCCTCATCATAGTAAAAATTGATGCTAGATGCCATAAAGGTTTTATGATTAAAAGTAAGATTATCACCAAAAAGCTTCGCCGCATGCTGTTCAATATCAATTGCAGGAACGGTAATAACATCAAAGTTATTTTCATATTTATCAAGGTCACCATACATAATCAAATCCCAAATTGCAGTGGTTATAACATGCTCATCTGACAAGCCACCAACGCTTTCATACGGGGGCATATCCGTTACAACAAGAGGGTAGATATATTTTGCGAACTTCTCTTTTTGTGCAGTATTATCAGTAAACCGTTTAACTACATTTACGCAAAAACCGATACTGAATATAAGCCCAACAATTGACATAAAGGTGAATGAAAGACCAACTATATAATACATTCGACGATTATAAAGACGCTTTTTCGACGGAGTAGCGACTTCTTCAGCGACGGGTTTATTATCAGAAAGCAAAGTGATTTCCTCAACATCTTCATCAAGTGCTGTTGAAATAGTTGTAAGCGTATTTTTTGCAAAGAAACGCTTAAACGGGTTATCAACCTTTAGCAACGGCTTATCCTCTTTATCATTCGGCATAAGGTTATCAGCCTCAGAAATGCCAACATTTGTGCCCTCAACCGTATCAGTATCTTTATTTCCATCGCTATCAGGCTTTTCATCAAGCGTTTTTGTAATAGATGAAAACGCTTTCTTAAATGAAAAACTTTTGAAAATATTCTTAGGCTTTACATCTTTTTTTTCACTATCGCCAGTTTTATCGGAAACATTAATAGTTTCATCAGCCAGTTCAGTAGGTTCTGCTTTAATAGTTTTAACTGCCTTTTTAGAGATTTCCTTTTTAACAGTTTCATCAGCCATCTGTTCAGTAATTTCTTCCTTAATAGGCTCATCAACCTTTTCAGTAGTTTCCTTCACAAGAGTTTCAACAACCTTAGCTACAACCTCTTTAGGTGAACTATTCTCTTTTTTTATAGCAATATTTTTTTTGTTTTCATGTGGTTTATTTTTTTTATTTTTTCCCATTATTATCTGCCTTTTTATCTTATTTGTCCATTCCCGTTAATCAGATACTTTACTGTTGTCAGCTCTTTCAAGCCCATAGGTCCTCTAGCGTGTAACTTTTGAGTGGAGATTCCTATTTCTGCACCAAAGCCAAATTCCTCTCCATCAGTAAATCTTGTTGACGCATTGACATAAACAGCAGCAGCATCAACTTCACGTTGGAACTTTTCAGCATTTTGCAAGCTTTTTGTTACAATACATTCAGAATGATTTGTACCATATTTGCCCACATGAGCAATAGCCTCTTCAACGCTATCTACAACCTTAACAGCAATAATATAATCCAAAAACTCCGTGCCAAAGTCCTTTTCATCAGCTAAAGTAACGCTATCTCCGAGTATTTGAGCAGTTTTTTCACAGCCTCTAATTTCAACATTATGCTTATCAAGAACAGACTTAACCTTAGGCAAGAATTCTTCAGCAATATCCTTATGAACCAAGAGATTTTCTATCGCATTGCATACAGATGGACGTTGAGTTTTAGCGTTATCCGTAATTTCAACAGCCATTTCAATATCAGCACTATCATCAACATAAACATGGCAGTTTCCAACGCCTGTTTCAATAACAGGAACAGTAGCGTTTGCGATTACTGCATTAATCAGCCCAGCACCACCACGAGGAATCAGCACATCAAGATACTTATTAAGCTTCATTAATTCATTCGTAGACTCTCTTGAGGTATCCTCAACAAGCTGAACAATATCGGCAGGAAGTCCCACAGTTTCAACAGCCTTACGCATAACATTTATAAGGCAAACATTAGAGTTAAACGCCTCCTTGCCACCTTTTAATATTACAGCATTTCCAGCCTTTAAGCAAAGAGTAGCAGCATCAACAGTGACATTAGGACGTGACTCATAAATTATACCGATAACGCCAAGAGGAACTCTTGACTTGCAAATTCTCAAGCCATTAGGACGAATTGTTCCGTAATCAATCGAGCCGATTACATCTTCCATATCTGTAAGTGTAAGAATACTGTTAGAAACAGCCTTAATACGTCTTTCATCAAGCATAAGTCTATCCTGCATAGCCTTAGACATTCCCGAATCAACAGCATTGTCTAAGTCAAGCTTATTCTGTTCAATGATAAAACTAGTGTTATCAATCAAAGCAGTTGAAATAGCCTTTAGAGCGTTATTTTTTTGTATAGTAGAGGCTGTAGCAATCGACTTTTCAGCAGCCTTAGCCTTAATACCAAGTTCTTCAATATAACTCATATTAAACCCTCCAATTATAAGTTTTTATTTTTCATTTGCAAGAAATATCGTGCCAATGCTTTTATTTTCAAACAAATCATAAAGCAAATTAGGATTATCGCCATTCATAACAATCATGTCAATTCCAGCCTCATTAGCGATTTTAGCAGCATTAACTTTTGTAGCCATGCCACCCGTACCAAACTCACTTCCAGCACCACCAGCAACCTTTTCAATATCCGAAGTTATTTCTGTAACAACGGGAATAAGGCAAGCAGTGTCGCATTTATGTGGGTCGTTATCGTATAATCCGTCAATATCGGAAAGAACAATCAAAAGTTCAGCCTTAGCAATCGTTGCAACAATTGCAGAAAGCGAATCATTCTCACCAATTTCTAGTTCAAGTTCATCAATAGCTACGGTATCATTTTCGTTAACAACTGGAATAACACCCAAAGAAAGAAGTCGCTCAAATGTGTTTTCAACATTCTTTTTGCGTTCATCTCCAATTAATGTTTTTGTGAGAAGAATTTGTGCAACAGTAACATTATAATCACTGAACAAGCCATCATACATATACATAAGTTCGCATTGCCCAACAGCGGCAGCAGCTTGCTTTGTCGGGGTATCAGTAGGTCTTTCGATAAGCCCCAACTTGCTCACCCCAAGCCCAACTGCACCAGATGATACAATAATAATTTCCTTGCCAGAGTTGTGCAAATCAGCTATAACTTTGACTAGATTATTCATTCTTCTTATATTAAGTTTTCCAGTTTTATGTGTAAGAGTTGATGTTCCAAGCTTTATAACAATTCTGTTCTTCTCAGAAATATTTGACATAAAAACCTCCAAGTAAGGCGTACTAATTTATTTTATTTTTTACATTTCCATCAATAAATGATTTAAGATTATCAGCAACAATATCCACCAGCCTAGACCTAGTTTCTTTCGCTGCCCATGCTATATGTGGTGTTATTATGCAGCTTTTAGCATTTCTCAACGGGGTATCGGGCGACATGGGTTCAGTCATCAGAACATCAAGCCCAGCACCAGAAATAATATCATTATTGAGAGCAAAAGCCAAATCCTCCTCATTAACAATCCCACCTCTTGCAGTGTTGATAATCAAAGACGTTTTCTTCATTTTCCTCAACCGTTCAATGCAAACAAGATTTTCTGTTTGTTCAGTAAGAGGGCAATGGAATGTGAGTACATCAGCCATTTCAAATGCCTCATCAACATTCACATACTGATATTCACAATCAGTAGGCTTTGTACGAGAGGATATTATAACATTCATATTAAATGCTTTTCCTATCTTAGCAACAGCCTTACCAATACTTCCAAAGCCAACTATTGCAAGAGTTTTCTCACTGAGTTCAGCAATGGAATACGGGAAATAAGAAAAAATGGGCGAAGAAATCCACTTGCCATTTTTAACATCATTATCATAAATAGCAACCTTGCTATAATGAGCAAGAATATGTGCAAAAACCATCTGTGCGACAGCGTTTGTGGAATAGCTCCCCGCATTGCAAACAGCAATTCCTTTTTCAGTTGCAGTTTTTAAGTTCACATTATTATAACCCGTTGCGAAAAGACCTATATACTTGAGATTAGGGCATCTATCCATAACCTCACGAGTGATAAGCGTCTTATTACAAAGCACAGCGTCAGCGTTTCCTATACGTTCAGCAGTAAGTTCGGGGGGCGTTAAATCATAGCTTTTGACATTTCCAAGCGTATGAAATTTATCAAGAGAAATATCCCCAGAAGTAACAGTTGACCAATCTAATATTACAATATTCACAGTTCACCTACTCATTGTCAGAAGTGGTATCATCAGAATCATTAACTTCCTCAGTAATTATTTCTGATGTATCCTCAATTATAACAGCATTAGCAGTAGCCAATTTCTTTTTCATACGTTTTTTTTCATTTGCAATGGAAATAGCAACCAATATTAACATAATCAGTTCAAAAAGTCCTATTGCATAAAAAAATATTTTATTGTTTGAAACATAAATTAAAAGCGTTGCTGGAACTGCAAAAGCCATAAGAATCTGATATTTATAGCCAGAACGAAAGTATTGGAAAAGAAAGAACACAACAGAAATTATGCAGAAAATTAAATGCGTATTAAAAGGCAGTGGAAATATATTACCATTCATTATTTATAACTCCTCTATTAAACATATATAGTATGATAATTATACAACAACTAAAAATTAATGTCAATCAATTATACAACAATAATACAATATTTGTTCATGAGTTGTTGATGGAGGGAGGAGAGTTCGCCAACAATATTTGTGCAACATGATAATTTGGCTGGGTAGCTTTTTCATTATATTTTTTATTTTTTCTAAAAAACCTATTGACAAATGAAACTTATGTGCTATACTATAGTTAGTTAGTCAAGTAATTAACCACACCACCAACGAACCAACTCATAGAGGAGGGAAAAGATGAATATAAATTTAGATTCGGATAAGCCGATTTTTATCCAGATTGCAGAGGCTATTGAGGATGCGATAATTTCTGGAGCGTTTGAAGAAAACACGCAAGTACCGTCAATCACAGAGCTTTCTGTTAGCTATAAAATTAATCCAGCAACGGCATTAAAGGGGGTAAATATTTTAGTGGACAACGGAGTGGTTATCAAAAGGAGGGGAATTGGTATGTTTGTTCAAGAGGGGGCAGTAAGTCAACTAAAGCAACAACGAAAGGAACGGTTTTATGATAGCTTTATATCGGGACTGATTTCCGAAGCAAAACGATTAGGGTTGACTGAGGTAGAGGTTAAAACATTAATAGAAAGAGGGTTTAATAATGAATTGCATTGAGATAAAAAATATAGCTAAAAGCTTTGGCACAACTCTTGCACTTTCAAATGTTAATATTAAATTTGAAGAAAATAAGATTTATGGTCTTCTTGGGCGAAATGGTGCTGGGAAGTCTACGCTTTTAAATATCATAACTAACAGGATTTTTGCTGATTCTGGTGATGTTTATATTGATGGGCAAAAGGCTGTTGAGAACGATAAAGCACTTAGTAAGATTTATCTTATGAGTGAAAAAACATTTTATCCTACTGGCATGAAAATAAAGGAGATTTTCAATTGGACAAAGCAGTTTTATAATGACTTTGATGAGGAGTATGCTAAAGAAATTGCAAAAAAGTTTGATTTGGATATAAACAAGAGGATAAAGACACTTTCCACTGGTTATACCTCAATTTTCAAGCTAATTATAGCATTATCGGTTAACACACCTTATGTTTTTCTTGATGAACCTGTTTTAGGGCTTGACGCTAATCATAGAGAGCTGTTTTATCGAATTATGATAGAAAAGTATAGTGAAAATCCATGTACAATAGTAATATCAACCCATCTTATTGAGGAGGTTTCATCTGTTGTTGAGGATATTGTAATCATAAAAAAAGGTGTAATAACGCATAACGAATCTCGTGAATCACTTCTTGCAAAAGGCTATACAGTTAGTGGAAAAGCGACTGTAATTGATTCTTATGTGGTAAATAAAAACGTCATCGGCACTGATTCCTTAGGTGGACTAAAAACAGCTTACATTCTTGGAACGCCTGACGCAAGTTTACCTGAGGGTATCGAAGTTACAAAGCTTGATTTACAAAAGCTGTTTATTCAGCTAACAAACGCATAGGGGGTATTAAAATGAAATTAAAATCAGCATATCGTTTTCAGCTTTCAGAGCATAAAAAACCAATATCAATCTTTTATTTAGCGGTATTTTGTTTATTTGCATTAACAATAATAATTGCTTTTAATACAAAAGATTCTGAATCATCAAATAGTGGTGTAGAACTTTCAACGGCTATTTTTCTATTCGTCTGTGGAATTGTTGGATTTAAGGATACTTTTGGTATGATGGTTCAAAACAGCGTTTCACGAAAAACGATGTTCGTATCAAGACTTCTTGCAACAGGAACTATCGCAGTATTTATGGCTTTAGTGGATAAGCTTTTAGGAACAATAATGAAAACAATAGCACTAAGTGATAGTAACAAGTTTAGCACAACATCTTTTATAGAAATGCTATATCCAAAACAAGCAGAGGAGCTAAACGGCTTTTTGTTTGCAGTCCTAACAGTTGTAATATTAGCTTTTATGTACTTAGCAACCATTTCAGTAGGATATTTCATAGCTACCTTATTTTATCGCTTAAATAAAACAGGTAAAGTAATTATGGCAGTGTCACTTCCAGCTTCAGTTGTTATCTTGTTACCAATTGTAGATGAGGTTTTTGCAGATGGTAAAATTACTAAATGGATTCTAGATTTTGCAAACTTTGCATTTGGAATTACTAAAAATCAACCTATAAACGCAGTACTGTCATTCACAGTTATCTTTGCAGTATTTAGTAGCCTATCTTGGCTATTGTTAAGGAAAGCAGTTGT
>CAZSZG010000067.1:0-7536 GCA_964610805.1 uncultured Oscillospiraceae bacterium | reverse complement strand
GAATTTAAAAATAACTTTGTCCGAATTTAAATTGTACTAATTAGGGTTGACAATCAACATCAAATTTTACGTTTTTACCGCCTGGTTCGCCCTGCTTTGCAAAGAAATCAGAACACAGATAAAGAAAGTGTAAAATGTCGAATACTATGAATAATCCTGCATAAAGTAGCGGTTTCATGTATAAGTTTCAATGTTTTATTTTAATTGTGTAATATGCCGATAACTCTAAAATGAAAGTGAAACAGCAGTTGTATTTGAAACCGAAAACATCCATAATTTTATTGTAAAATGATATTATGTCGAACGAAGGAAGTTGTTTTGAGCAAAAATACAAGCAGTTTTTGAAAAAAGCTACATCCTTTGATTGTTTGAATTTTTGTATAGGCTAAATGCCCAGTGTTAAGGGAACACAGTATTATATAAATAACAAAGTAAAACGGATGGTTTCAATGGCTGAAAAGCTTGAAATATCGGCATTTCTAACCGTTTAATCGTGCAAAATCTTTGTCGAAAATACAAACTTTGTAATAGCCTCAAAACGCTATTTCTAAAAGTTTTGAATACGCGAAAAATTAGCGTGATACCCTGGGGCGGTAGCGGGGACAAAGGTTGTAGAGATTGAGACCGCCCCTCCCCCTAAAAGTGGTTTTGGGGAATTGTTGGGTGGGGTATTGCGATGCTTGTTGTTATCTGGAGCTGCTTTGAAAGTCTTTATAGCTACTCTTGCATAGGTTCAACTCTTGTGTTATTTGAATTAGAATTTACGTAAAGACTGCGAACACCAGCTGCACTATAAAACGATTGATTTTCATTTATAAAGCTGTGTAAAACTCAAAGTTGCTTGCTACAAGTCATTTTGGGTGAAACTGCAAAGCCATCTGCTGCAAGGGTTTTCCTCTGTGTAGCAGGTTGTAGCAAGTAAATATAGTTTTTTCTTACGCGAGAGAGTTTCTTAGAAAAGACCATTTGAAACTGCTACATCTGCTACAAGTCGGGGTAATCGCTGAAATGCAGCTGGTCGTTGCTCGGGCGGATCAGCTTAAAGCCTATCATAATTGTGGTCATATTCCCACCGGAACGTGGGCGCTTACGCTCGATTTTAGCAATCTTGGACAAGGCTTGTTTGAAGTTCTTCGCGCCCTCCGCATAGCCACCGTTGCGGGAGCACCACTTCCGATATTGATCATACACATCGGAGGTTCGTTCCTCAGCACCGGCTTCTGGAGTCAGCATTTCTTCAATGAACTGGGCAACCTTGTCGCTGTCATAGGCATAACTATCAGTTGCTGATAACACTGATTTTGGTTGGTTCAGACCTTCCATGACAAGGAGTTTGTAGCCACCTACCAACCAATTAAGAATGGCAGATTGGTTCTTAGGCTTTTGGAATTCCGTTTTGAGGGTATGGTCTTGTTCGTCTTCGCCAAAGTGTCGGTCAAAAGGAATGATATGCATTCGGTTGCTTGTAAACAAAGTGGTATCTGTAACCACGGGAAGATAGTTTGCATTAATGTATAGCTTAAACTGTGGATTGAAATCGAAGCTGTTTTCATGTAGAAACCTTGCGTTAACTGTATCTCTTCCCGTCATATATTTCACCTGAGCAGCATTGAGTACAAGTCCACGGCTAGGTTCTGATATATTGGCGAAACGAATTCCAGCCAGCCTTGCCACATCCTCTGATGGATTATTACTGTTATTTTGGTGTTTAAATGCAGCGTTTCGTTTTGGCAGTTAAACGCATATATGTCTGTGTCAAAATTCTCCATAGCAATGGGATAAATGCTTTGCGCTTCTTTGATGATGGTTTCACGAAATACCCGCCGCTGCCATTTTAAGCAGTAAGCCATATATGAAGTTTTCTTTTTTTCATCCTCAATGGTATGTGAATACTGCAAAAGCTCGTCAGCTAGCGTTTTACAAAATTCCATCACACGCAGTGCACTTAAATCGGGAATCCAGCGTTTACCGTCAAAGCAATACCACAGCTTTCGTTCTGGTACAAACCGCGCTACCTCTTTGAAATAATCCCCGAACAGTCTGCCACTACCAATATCCGCCCAACAATAGCGATCGTTATCCTCAGGTTTGAACTTATGTAAATTTGGTTTGCCGTCTCCATTGGGGATGGCATTTCTCTTCGGAGGGTGATAAACATCGCGAGTGTCGCTGATCGCTTTTCCCAGTGTAATATACCCATAGGTTGAGCCAGATTGTTTTCTATCCCATTTTTCGCGGAACAGTCCCGAGCGCCGAAATAGACGATCCATCTGCGACAAATCTTTGCCAGTCCAAAATGCTAGGATCCCGGCAAGTGCCAAGTCGGCTTCACTTTGAGAAGCGTACCCACTGCAATCTCCGCTCCACAGCTTTTTGAAGGTAGTTCCGTTTCGGGCATAGGTGGCTTTTGTTATGACAGTATCGTCGTCCAATAGCGATTTCACTTCTGTTGTAAGTGGAGTCTTATCTTTATTACGACACATAAATCGTTCCAGAAAGCCTTGCAACTCCGGTGTTTTATCAGGTAAACTGCCTTTTTGTAATACATTACCAGTCAGTGCCATGAACCGATTTGTTGCACCAGAGATGTAGACTTCCACATTGAGAGAACGGTTATTCATCCAGTATTGTTGCTTATCAAAGTAAAAATTAGGCGCATAACCAATGATATGCAGTCCATTGCCGGACGGTGACCATTCCATGTAGCAATCTGGGAAGATATTCACAATTTCGTACACGGTAGGTGTCAGGATATTCTCGGTGTTACGACAGTTGTCGCAGTCAATAACAAAAATGCCATCGGTGATTAAAAAGCCAATGCCATCATAGTCTTTCACCATTTGCCGTGCAGTTTCAAAATCCACAAAGGTGTGTAAATTATTTGTCTGTGCTCGCTGACCATTAGTTGGAGTGTATGGTATTTTTGTTTTTCTACCGTTGTTATCTTCAAATCGCCAGCAGCAAAAGTAGCCACGCTGACGAAGTGGTAGTGGGATATTGTTGTAGTTATTCAGATAGATCGCCCAAAAAAATAGATTTCTATCTTAAAATTTATTCAACGCGGCTTGGACGATATGACTAATTGTCAGTGTTGTGATGTAATTAGTCGGGGTAATTTGTTTGTTTATCACTTTTGCCTAAATTTATTGGAAAATTCAATGTTAAATTGATTTAAATAGTCGACTTATCTCCTTTTATATGGTATAATATAATAATATAGTTGTTTTGATCGTTATTATATTGTTTAAAATCTTCCTTTCTGCATTTCGTGAAGCCCATTAGTACGACGAAGCGGGATGGTGATTTTGCGGAAAGACTCGTGGGGGTTATAAACACAATGCATTATAGCAATAATGCGTAATTCAATATAACTGATTATGACTATAACCTTAACGGTCACTATACCGGACTTATTCAGAAAGAAATCAAGCAAACTGGCGATGTTGTACAGAATACCGTATATACATATTGATGATGAAGCTATTTAGGTTATATAAAAAAGTTCGACTTTTTGTGTCTAGGGTATTGAAATAGGTACATTATTTTACAAGGATAAATTATAAACCTATTATTCTTTCAAAGCATTTCTTGTCAGATGTTAATTTTAACGAAAAGAGGATTTAAGTTTGTATATCAGAGAGAAAATAATTAAATTCCTTAAAATCAAAAATGCAATTTCATCAGTTATAGGAATTTTTTTAATTGCAGTGTCCACTGCAGATATGGTTTCGTTGATTACTTATTACTGGGGTGACTGGCAGACAATTAAAACTGCAAAGAGAACTCCAGGTTCAGTTACAGGTTTTATTGTCGGAACCATTTTATTTGTCTGCGCTTTCATCTCTAAAAAAATGATTCGCGATGCATATTTCTATTCAAGCTATTTTGAGGGTGATCTATACGGAAATATAAAATATAGCGATTTGACTTCTATAACAGGAAAAAGCATTCATTCAATAAAGATACAACTGCTTTTCTTTCGTGTAATATACATGAAAAATTATAAAATTAAAACTATAAACGGAGTAAATCAGATTGAGCTACACAGCAAGAAATGCACCTGTGAATGCAGAAATTGTGGAGCAGTTATTGAAAAAAGTGTGTATTTTACGGGCATATGTACTTATTGTAAAAGTTCAGATTTATTTGCAAAGGTTTTGACCGGCAACAGATTTTATAGTATTACCAATCAAATGTCAGGTGACAGAAGAAATCCAGAATTTTATTCCTTAAAGAATCTTAAAATAAGAAAAGCTTTGTTCATGTGCGGATTGTGTTTTGGGCTGATAATATTTTTTATTGCTTTATTTGCCTGTATCGAACAGATTGTAAATTATAATGACAAGGAATATTTGACTGATGTTATACTGTCGGGAACAAGTTATTCTTCCTACGAACTAATAAAATCCGAAATTTTAGAGAATATTATCTGGTTAATTGTTCTGATACTGACAATGGTCCCCCTGATATGCGCTATGGGACTAAGGTTAATAGATATCTTTACAACCGATGTCTGTTCTAAGTTCTTCTCTAATTGCAAAACGCCCTTTGTGAAAGCAACAGATTTACCAGTACTTAAAAATAAGAAGCATGGAATCAAATCTGTAAAAGGAGCGATTTGTCGGTATTATCTTTTGAATTGTTCTTTTGAAAAGCATGATGATGTTTTGAAAGTAGCTTTAGCAAGAAAAATCGTCAAAGATGAATGTCCTTCATGTGGTGCGTCCATTGTTGGAGCAGTTGACGAAAACTATAAATGCAAATACTGTGGCAATATGATTATGAATGTAATTTGTAAGAAATAACACATAGTACGTAGTAATACTAACGTCACATTATGTTTATGACACAACAAAATGTACATGTTATGTGATAAGACTATATTATTATTTTTATGAAAAGAAGAAGGTTAGTATTATGAAAATAGTTGAACAGTATATTGCTGGTCTTAAAAAAGCTTACTTTGATAATAATGCAAAAGAAAGCTGGGAGCATTTTGAACGCATTATACATGGTGCGAGTAAAGAAGATATAGGTAAATTAAAAGACGTATATCCTGATATTCCTGAGACTTTAATAAAACTTTTAGAATTTGTGGACGGTACATACTGGAGAGAGTATGAAGGGGAGAAAATTGTTTTTTTTCTTCTTGGCTCTGATATAGAGGAATATCCATACTATCTATTATCTGCGAATCAAATACTTAAAAATAAGGATGAGGCGTTTGAGTATTATGCTGATTACGTTAATAGAGTTTATGGTGATGGCGTTAAAATGGATAAAAGAATTACTAGCTTTTCTAAAGAAATGAAGTGGTTGCATTTTTCTGATTGCGCGAATAATGGTGGTACTTCGCAGCTATTTATTGACTTTTCTCCTTCTGAAGAAGGAGTCAAGGGGCAAATAATCAGATATTTGCACGATCCTGATGAGATGGAAGTCATTGCAGATAGTTTCGATGAGTATTTGCAAATGCTGATTGATACAAAATATGATTTTGTAAATGAATATACGGCTGATTAAGCTCCAGTTTGATGTTATCAACATAACGGTATTTTGGAAATGGTATCGAACTTCACGTTATGTTTAGTAAATGATCATTCAGTAAAATATATAAACTCACTGCATTTCTATATCGAAAACTGCAAATCTGATGATACAAAAAAAGCAAATCACAATATGGTGCAAGTCGTGTTTATGATGCGCTAATACAGTGTGAATATAGTGGCGTTAATCGATATTTGATTCTGCTTTTAATAAATGAGAATTCATGGGAACGTCTGCCGTATCTTCTTAAATTGTATCAATATGAAGATGAACAGCTACAATTTTATATTCACAAAGCGATAGCTAAACGTAACCCTTTTGTAAGAGTGTCTGTTGAGCTTGCCACTTTTATAAAATCTACTATATCTGAGCAACAAGATATTCTACCTAAAGAACTTGTGTGGGATAATTATTTAGTGAATTTCGTACTCGAAATTATAATTGATGACTATTATAAACATGCTGTAATAAATATATAAAAGCAATAGAATGTGAGGAATATTTCATGGAAAACAAAGAACAAACACATAAAAGGCGTCCTAGATATAAAGGAACACATCCGAGAAGTTTTAAAGAAAAATACAAGGAACTGCAGCCTGAAAAATATACAGATACAGTAGAGAAAATAATTAAAAAGGGAAACACTCCTGCTGGTATGCATATTCCCATAATGGTTCAAGAAATACTAGATTTTTTGGATATTAAACCTGGACAAATCGGTTTAGATGCAACTTTGGGATATGGTGGTCACACATCCGCAATGCTCAAACGCTTAGAAAGCAAAGGACATATCTATGCTTTGGATATTGATCCTATCGAAATAACTAAAACGAGAGAACGCTTGGGGAAATTAGGCTACGGACCGGATATATTAACAATTAAGAATCTTAATTTTGCTAATATTGATGAAGTTGCTGCCCAGTCAGGCAAGTTTGATTTTGTTTTGGCTGATTTAGGCGTTTCGTCAATGCAATTAGATAATCCCGACAGAGGATTTTCGTTTAAAAAGGATGGTCCATTAGATTTGAGATTAAATCCTGAAAAAGGTATTCCTGCATCTGAACGCTTAAAAAGTCTAACCCAAGAAGAATTAGAAGGTATGCTGATAGAAAATGCAGATGAACCTTATGCAAAAGAAATATCTAGAGCTATTATTTCAAAGATGGGAAGAAAAGGTGATATTTCTACGACCAAACAACTACATGAAATAATTGAAGAGACTCTTAAATTTATTCCCACAGCTGAAAGGAAAGAAGCAGTAAAGAAATCAAGTCAAAGAACATTTCAAGCATTGCGAATTGATATTAACGATGAATTTGAAGTCCTGTATGAGTTCTTAGAAAAGCTTCCTAATATTCTTGCAAAAGGAGGACGAGTTGCCGTGCTGACTTTTCATTCGGGAGAGGACAGACTGGTGAAAAAGTCATTTAAATCCTTACTTCGTGAAGGCATTTACAGTGAAATTGCAACTGAGATAATAAGACCTTCGATGGAAGAATGTAATATAAACAGTCGTGCTCGTTCAACAAAAATGAGATGGGCAATAAAAGCATAGCTTAACTTCAGCTAAACTATTTAAAGCAACGAACATACCATTGTAGTGGGATTGATATGTAATGATAATTATCAAAGCAGAAAATCATGGTATAGTTAGAGCATGATAAAGAAATCGTGAAATTTTAATTGCTCATTATGTTTAAAGTGAATAGCAGAGTACATAGGTGTCACGATAACGCCCGCTGCGAAAGTATGTGGGCGAGAATGAAGGAAGAGTTGTTTTATAGCAGGAACAGGAAATCTGAAAATCACACCATTGAAGAGCTGAAAACCTTGATATGGTGGTATTTTATGAACTATTGGAATAACCGTAGGATTTGTTCAGGCAATGGCGGATTGCCTCTAGCAGTCAAGCGGAAACAATTTTATAAAATGCAAAAAACAGTGGCGTAATCTTCGAGTAAAATGTGTCAAGGGTTATTGACAATATCA
>CAZSZG010000066.1:0-7873 GCA_964610805.1 uncultured Oscillospiraceae bacterium | reverse complement strand
TTCTTCTTTAACTCCTCAAGGCTTTTGCTCAATTCAAATGCACTATCATATAAATCAAGTTCACTTTCAGTTTTTTTCACACGCAAGTTTATTTCATCAGCCATAGGTAACTTCTGCTCTGACTGCTCTAATTCAGCCTTTAACTCTGTTATACTTCCCTCTAACTCTGATGCCTTTTCATTTGTATCCACAATAAAAACAGTAAGTTCATTTCTATCCTTTTGCTCACGAATGAATTTTTCCTCAAAAGGTTTAACAATATTTATAGCTTTTTGAGAAAATGAATATTCTTCATTCTTCTTGCTTATTTCATCTGCTTTATCAAGCATTTGACTTTTCTCTGTATTCAAATTACCAAGCTTTGTAAGCTTATCATTATTCAGCTTTGCAATTTCATATTCCACAGCATTTTTTGATATTTCATTCTCAATTTTGACTAATTCTTCTTTAGTTATACCAATTTTTTCTTCACTAGTGGTTAATATTTTTTCTAGTGCAATAAAAATATCCTTAGCTTTATGAATTGACGGTGACAATTTCCATTCGTTTATAAGCTGAAAAGAATCGCTATTTTCATCACAATTAATATCTAATAAATGCTGAACTATTGTGTTATCACTTTCTGCACATTCCTTTTTCAAGTTTAACGCCATATCCTTTAGCTTCATTTGTATATCAGCATATATCTGTGTATTGAAAACTTTTCTAAGAATTATTCCTCTTTCATTGCTATCAGCCAAAATCAGATTTAAAAATTCACCCTGTGCAATCATTACCACTTGCTTGAATTGCTTCCAATCAATACATAAAAGTTGTTCAATGTTTTTTGTTACATTATTAGCACCCGTTATTACGCTACCATCTGGATAAGTTAAGACTGCATCTGCTGACTGTGTAGTCATACCAACGCCACTTTTTTTAGGTCTTATGTACTGTGGGTTGCGTTTTAATATATACTTTTTTCCTTTATGTAAAAACTCCAAATAAACAAATGTTTCATTTGAGGGCAATGCAAAATCACTTCTAACTGTATCTACAGTTCTAGTTATGCCACTAGTGTTTCCATATAATGCAAAGGATATTGCATCGAATATTGTAGTCTTACCAGCACCCGTATTCCCAGTTATAAGGAACAAGCCCTGTGAGTCCAATGATAAAAAAGGCACCTCAACAACATCAGCAAAAGGACCAAACGCACTCATTTTCAACATCAAAGGTTTCATATTATTCTCCTGTATTTTTCTATTCATCTTTAATTACACTTATAACATTATTATACACTTTAAATTTATCCTTGTCGAGTAGTTAGTAAAATTTATAGAAAAATACTATTCATAAATAAAGTGAACAGTTTGATTTTTAATGTTTACAATCTGTTAATAATTTGTAAACAATTATATGCTGATAATTGTATATAATTAAGTAGTTAATTATAAAAGTTGACAAAATATTTGATAAAAGGGAGATTTAGTTATGGCTAATATGGGGAATTCGTATTTTGATGGTGGTCTTTTACAGTTGATCGGTTGGAAAATTCTTGGTGGATTGATAACTATGTTTACTTTAGGTATTTGTTATCCATGGGCTTTATGTATGATTTATGATTGGGAAACTAAACATACAGTTATTGACGGCAGAAGACTAGCTTTTGACGGAAAGGCTGTTCAGCTTTTCGGCAATTGGATAAAATGGGTGTTACTAACTATCATTACTTTCGGCATATACTCTTTTTGGCTTGGTATAGCATTAGAAAAATGGAAAGTTAAACATACATACTTTGCAGACTAACAAAATCACCCTCCCCGTTAATTCGTGGAGGGTGAATGTTTTGCGAATTAAAACCTTAAATCCACACCCATCTTGACACCCACATATGCCCCAAAACAAGCAAAAACAAGCAAAAACAGCCAATACACAAAAAATAACAAAACCCTCCTTAAGCAACGTAAACACACTATTAAGGAGGGTTTTAATTGGAGCTGGAAACGGGATTTGAACCCACGACTTCCTCATTACGAGTGAGGTACTCTACCAACTGAGTTATTCCAGCAATTTAAATGGCATAAGCATATTGACAAATTAAATTGCCTTAACCCTTTTATATATTATAAAAATAAAAAGGTTAATCAGCAACTACTTTTTCATATTGCATATGCCAATTATTGTTATATTATCCTTACCACCTTTTCCTAATGCAGTATCAACTAACTTTGAAAGCCTTTTATTTAGATTTAAAGGAAGTGAAAGTATCTCTTCTATTTCTGAATTGGTTACGTAATCAGTTAGACCATCCGTGCAAAGAATAAACAAATCACCATATTCCATCTCAATATCTAAGCACTGAATATCTAGCTTTGGCTCAGAATCATTATTCCCCATTACAGGAAATATGATATTCTTATGTGTATGTGTATCTCTTTCCTCAGCAGTAATTGCACCCTCTTCATATAACATTTGCACTAACGACTGATCCTTAGAAAGCTGATGTAAGGATGAATTTTTATATCTGTATAGCCTTGAATCGCCAACATTAATTGTATGTATTTTATTTTTTTCATCTATCGCCAACGCACATAGAGTAGCCTGCATATTTGACGAGCAATTCCTATTAACATTATATTTTCTAAGTCGCTCATGAATTTTCATAATGTTACTTTGTAAGTTCATCTTCTGTGATAATTTAACATTGCATAAAAGCTTCATGCATAGCTTAGAAGCTATTTCGCCTGATAACTCACCAGAGACTCCGTCAGAAACAGCTGCTATAAAAGGTGCGGATAGATTAGTTTCGACTGTCCCATCAACACTTACAATTTTATTAATCAAAAAAGCATCTTCATTATGTGGCATAATGCCTTTGGTGGTAATCCCACAGCAATAGTACATCTGTACATCTCACTTTTCAAAAAAATATTACATTTATTATACATCATCTATAATAATAAATCAAGGGGTTTATTAAATTTTTTAAACATTATTTGCACAGAAATAAGTGATTAGTAAAATTTTAATATTAAATGAATATATCAACATTGATAAATTCATTAGCAAAGTTTAGTTAAAGTCTGGATACAAACATTTCTTAAGCTTTTCAAGGGCTTTTTTCTCAATTCTTGATACATAGGAGCGTGAAATATTCAGCCTCAACGAAACATCTTTTTGCGTAAGAGGTATATGCCCAAATAATCCATACCGATTAACAATAATTTCAAGTTCCCTTTTATCAAGGCATTTATCAATAAACTTATATAATTGTTGAGAACCTATCATTAAATCAATTTGGTCAATTATATTTTTATCGTCAGCAACTATATCCATTAACGTAAGCTGATTCCCGTCTTTATCTGTATCAATGGGTTCATCCATATAAATATCGCCTGCTGATTTTTTTTGTGAGCGGAAATGCATAAGTATTTCATTCTCAATACATTTGCTTGCATATGTAGCAAAACGATTTCCCTTAGTACAATCAAAAGTAGAAACGGCTTTTATCAAGCCTACTGTACCAATAGAGATAAGTTCATCCTGTTCCTTAAGACTAGAATAATACTTTTTTATAATATGTGCTACAAGACGAAGATTATGCTCAATTAGCTTACAACGGGAATCTTTGTCCCCTTTTGACATTAGCTCAAAACATTCAGCCTCCTCTTTTCTTGATAAAGGTTTAGGAAAAACACTATAATTGTCAACATGGAGAGCAAAGAAAAATAAATTATTCAAGGCAGCGCTTATGATATTAAATAACATTGTAATCAACCCTTTCATAGTAAATGTATGAAACAATGCTTGTTCAATATACAACACTTTTTAGTTATTCTCTAAAACTTTATAAAAACATTATCCATAAGCTAATATAGGAAATAAAGGAACATTAAACCATTACGGATATTATGTAATATTAGCAAATATAAAAGTCACACAGGAAATTAAAACAACTTCCTGTATGACTTAATTAAATTTATCTGTTTTACATTATGTTCCATGTGGAACAACCAAAGCTTCTAATCCTTAGTATTGTCACGTTCCCTTATTTCCACCCTGCGAATTTTACCACTTATAGTTTTAGGTAATTCATCAACAAATTCAATTATTCTAGGATATTTATAAGGTGCTGTTTGGTGCTTAACATGATCCTGTAACTCTTTTACCAAAGAATCCGATGCCTTATCTTTGTATTCTTTAGTAAGTACAATTGTTGCCTTTACTACTTGTCCTCTAATAGGGTCTTTTGCACCTGTAACTGCAACCTCTAAAACAGCAGCATGTTCAAGCAATACACTTTCAATCTCGAACGGCCCTATTCTGTAGCCCGATGCCTTAATAACATCATCAGTTCGTCCTACATACCAGAAATATCCATCCTCATCTCTCCAAGCTGTATCACCAGTATGATACAACCCATCATGCCATGCCTTACTCGTTGTTTCAGGGTCGTTATAATATTCCTTAAAAACTCCATAATTCTTTTTACCTTCAGTGCGAATTACAATTTCACCAGTTTCACCATCAGGAACAGTATTTCCATCTTCGTCTACAATAGCAACATCATATAAAGGAACTGGCTTACCCATAGAGCCTGGCTTAGGGGTTGAACCTACAAGGTTACTAATAACAAGAACTGTTTCTGTCTGCCCAAATCCCTCCATAAGCTTTATTCCCGTAAATTCGTAAAACTTATTATAAACCTCAGGATTTAACGCTTCACCAGCAACCGTTGCATATTGCAATGAGCTTAAATCATAACCTTCCATACCTTCTTTTATGAAAAATCTGTACATGGTAGGAGGACAGCATAATGAAGTGATTTTATATTTACCAATTAAGCTTAAAATTTCTGCAGGAACAAACTTATCAAAATCATAAACAAACACTGTTGCTCCCATAGTGAATTGTCCATACATCTTGCCCCACATAGCCTTGCCCCAACCTGTTTCTGATATCGTCAAGTGCAAACTTTTATCATTCAAATTGTGCCAATGCTTTGCAGTCATGAGATGTGCAGCAGCATAGTCATGAGCATGTATAACCATCTTTGGATAACCAGTAGTTCCTGATGAGAAAAACGCAAGCATTTTATCTCCCACTTTACTTTCTATTCTATCCAAAGTATTAGGATACTTTTCTATCTCATCATCAAAGCTTAACCAACCATCACGGTTTCCTTTAACAATAAACTTCTTCTTAATGCCATCATATTCTTCAATAGCTGCTTCAGCGTGTTCAGCAACATCTCCTTCAGAAGTTGCTACCAAATAGCTAACAGTACCCGAATTAAAACGATAAACATAATCTTTTTTTGTAAGCTGATTTGTTGCAGGTATCAACACTGCTCCAATTTTACATAAAGCTATTGTTGTAAACCAAAACTGGTAATGCCTTTTCAGCACACACATTACCATATCACCTTTTTTTACACCATTTGCAAGGAGCATATTTGCAGTCTGATTACTTTTTTTCATTAAATCTGAATAAGTAAATCTTTTTTCTTCTCCACTTGGATTACACCACAGCAAAGCAAGTCTATCTGGGTCTTCCTTGCCAATAACGTCTATAACATCATATCCGAAATTATAGTTATCCTCAAGCGTAAGTTCAAAGCTTTTCAACAAGCCATTTTCATCATATTCCTCTTTACAGAACTTTTCATTCAAATTTTTTACGATATTGTGATTCATAGTTATTTTTCCTTTCACACCGTTACATTTATTTCTTTATTAAAACAGCTAAAAACTTACAGCCTTCGCCATTAATTGCAATCATACCATGAGGAGCTTCAGAATTATAATAAACAGAATCCCCAACATTTAGAATTTCAACTTTACCATCAATCAAAAACTTTAATGAGCCCTCGAGCACATAGTCAAACTCCTGCCCCTCATGTGATGATAGCACAATAGGCTTGTCCTCAGCAGAACTGTCATATGGTGCATTAACAATAAGTGGTTCAATAGACTTATTCTTGAACATATAAGCTAAATGTTGATACTCAAAGCGTTCACGTCTTTCTATTGGCAAGCCCTTATCTTTCCTAACAATTGTATATTTTTGTAGCTTTGGGTTATCCCCTGTTAGCACCTCAATTAAATCAACACCGTAAAGCTCTGAACATTTATAAATAAATGTTATAGAAAAATCCTTTTCTCCCGATTCTATCTTCACAAGTTCATCTTTAGTTACGCCCAGCTTCTCACAAACATAGTCTACGGAATAATCCATCATTTCTCGTAATCCCTTAAGTCTTTCGGCAACTCCTTTAATATTGTAATTCATAAATCACAACTCCTTTTTTATTATTTCCAATATTTCCATTGGATCAGTAGCTATATAATCAGCACCTGCTTTTTCGAGTTCTTCCCTTGTTCTAAAACCCCAAAGACAGCCAATCGAACTTATTTCAGCATTCTTAGCTGTAAGAATATCAATATTAGTATCCCCAACCATAAACGTTTTCTCTTTGTTAACGCCAATCTTATTTATTATGGTATTTAAAATTTCAGGAGAAGGCTTTTTCGCAACGTTATCTTTACTTCCTGAAACAATATCAAATAAATCATCTCCAAAGATATCTTCGATAATTTTAACAGTAAATTCATGAGTTTTATTTGATGCAACAGCAAGCTTTATTTTTGCGTCTTTAAGTGTATTGAGTAACAATTTTATACCCTCATACGCTTTTGTATTCACCATATAATTCTTTTCATAATACTCATTAAAAAGCTTATGCAGTGTCGCTGTGTTATCTTCTGTTGCCTCGTCCTTAGGTAACGCCCTTTTGCAAAGCTCCAGAACACCATCTCCTACAAAATAGTTGTATTTCTCCACATCATGAATTGGATACCCCATTATTTCCAGAGAATTATTAACTGCATCTGCTAAATCATCAATTGAATTGACTAATGTACCATCTAAGTCAAATATAAGCAAAGGTAACATTATATTCCTCCATGTTCAATATTTAATTCTACAAACAATAGTAACACATTTAACATCATATTTCAAGTATCTTCTATCACAACTACACATAAAAGATAAGCATACTAGTATAACCTTTAGTTATGGCAATTTAGTGATTATAGCTTGACAATTTAAAATAATTAGGGTATACTAAATTAGTAAATTACTAAAATAGTGATTTACTAATATTAAAGTGAAAAGGGGTTTTATAAAAATGAAAATACCTGTATCATTAAAGCATAAGCCTGTTATTGTATCAGAAAATTATGAAAACATAGACGGCAGAAAAGCATATAAATCGGACGCAAAAGGGCTTTCCTTAGGATTAGCTCAATGGAATGACAGAGGTAATGTGGATATTTCTGCTAAGGTTTGGCGACATACTGGTGGAAAGTGGTCGAGGCAGTCCGAAGAACTTCCTATTCACCGTGTGATTGATTTGGCAATTTTAGTTTGCAGAACAAGTTTATATTTTAGGGACGCTTATAAATATGAAAAAAGTTATGACCCTAATGATACTACAATTGACAGAGTGGGACTTCAAGGCGATGCTATGACTGTTTCAGTTTGCACTGATAATCCTATGATTGATGAGGATATAAAGCTGTTCTCACAGGCATTAAGTGAGGATAGCGAGCTTTTAGGTGAGCGATTTGCAGTGCTATCACGAATATTAAAGGAAATGAATTATTAAAAAACTAACACTCCCCATTTTTTTAACGGAGAGTGTTTTATGTTTTATACTAATCTCAAATCAAACAATAGACAAAATCCAATCTCGATTAGTTATACTCTTTATGGTGTTGGCAGATAAAGAGCAGATGGTATCACAGAGTCTTTCAACGACTTTTGCCAGTGTTGAAAAGACTTCGTTTTTGAATCCACGTTTACGAATTTCCTTCCAAATTTGTTCAAT
>CAZSZG010000065.1:5917-7875 GCA_964610805.1 uncultured Oscillospiraceae bacterium | reverse complement strand
AAAATACTTCTACAAGTTAAGCCAATTATAAGTAACTATGCTTAAAATAACCTTAAAAATATCCATTTACTAAAAAAATAATAAGACATTATACCATTAATTAGGCTGTAATTTGTGATAATTTGCAAAATAACAGTGATTTTTAAAAATATTTATAATTTTTTTATTTATGTGTACATTAGCGTACACATTTTCTTTTTTTAAAGCTATTAGTGAACGGTGAATACCGTAGCTTATATAAAAAGGAGGATTACTTTGGAAACTAACAAAATCAACCGAAAGCTTTTCTGTTACCTATATCTCAAGCTGGGAAATGTTTATGAGGCTGCTATTAAGGCTGGATTTCCACCAAAAACAGCCTTTTATGAGGGAATTAAAACCCTTGAAATGGCTAGCAGTCAAAAGGTAATTAAACAGCTTTCAAACACAATCGCACCAATGAGAACAACGCTTATTCATTCAGGGCTAGAACGCCTTGCATTCGGAAACTCGAATGATGCAGCATATCTTGTGTTCTCGGAGGAGTTGCCATCACCCACGCAAATATCTGAGCTGGATTTATTCAATGTTTCAGAAATTAAACGTGTTAAAGGTGGTGGAGTTGAAGTCAAGCTTTTTGACAGGCAAAAGGCACTTGAAAAAATGTTCGACTATGCAAACAGCTCCGATTCTGCAAACTCTGCTGTAAGTTTTATCAATGCGTTAAAGAGTTCAGATAATCTTGAGGGAGAGGATAATAATGACACTTAAAAAATTCTCTCAAAAGCAACAGCTTGCAATAAGGTGGTGGAGTACAAAAAAATATTGCTGTTATGATGCAATTATTTGTGATGGTGCTGTAAGAAGTGGAAAAACCATGTCAATGTCAATCGGTTTTATTTCTTGGGCAATGACAAACTTTCAAAACGGTACATTCGCTATTTGTGGCAAGACAATAACCTCATTAAAACGCAATGTTATGACACCACTTATACAGCTTATGGGACAGCTCGGATTTACTTGTATCGAAAAGGTCAGCAAGAACTATATCGACATTACGCTTTGTAATATCACTAATAGATTCTATCTTTTCGGTGGTAAAGATGAGGCATCAGCCTCGCTAATTCAAGGTATAACACTTTGTGGTGTTTTTCTTGATGAAGTAGCGTTAATGCCACGTTCCTTTGTTGAACAGGCTCTCGCACGCTGTTCAGTGACTGGCTCAAAGCTGTGGTTTAACTGCAATCCCGATAACCCGTACCACTGGTTTTATAAGGAATGGATTAAAAAAGCTAACGAAAAAAAGGCTCTGTATCTGCATTTCACAATGAAAGACAACCCCTCACTTTCAAAGTCAATCAGAGAACGCTATGAGCGATTATATTCGGGTGTTTTTTATGACAGATTCATTCTTGGGAAGTGGACAGCCTCAAGTGGAATTGTTTACCCAATGTTCAGCAAGGAAAAGCACACCTTTGTAACTCCTCCAAAATGTAAGCGATTTATCATCTCATGTGATTATGGCACAGTTAATCCCTCCTCATTTGGATTATGGGGGGAATGTGATGGAAAATGGTACCGTTTAAAAGAATATTACTACTCATCAAAAGTGGAAGGGCAATCTCGCACAGATGAGGAACATTACTGCGCCCTTGAACAGCTTGCCGACGGTGTAAAGATAGAATCTGTTGTTACCGACCCCTCAGCAGCAAGTTTTATTGAATGTATTAGACGGCATGGCAAGTTCAAGGTTATCCCTGCAAAGAATGACGTTTTAAGTGGCATTAGGCGTGTTAGTGATGCTTTGAAACAGGACAAGCTTTTGTTTTCGGAAAGCTGTGAGGATTGTTTAAGGGAATTCACGCTTTATTGTTGGAGTGAAAAATCTGGGGCAGATATTCCTGTTAAGGAAAACGACCACGCTATGGACGATGTCAGATACTTTGTCAGTACAATTCTTGCGAATGAGCTTAATGCAA
>CAZSZG010000065.1:0-5817 GCA_964610805.1 uncultured Oscillospiraceae bacterium | reverse complement strand
ATGATAGCTTTTTTGTAATGAGCTTGAACAGGAATTAACGCAAGCGTTCGTGAAGCAAATGAAATTTGACAGTTTAGCGAATCAAAAAGCAAAGCTAACAACAACGCAAGCGTTCGTGAAGTAAATGAAATTTGACAGTTTACTAAATCCGAAAATGCGGTCCAGCGTGCTACGCTGGGGAGGTGAAAAATGAGATTATTTAATAGAAACAAGCAACCACAAAAGAGAAGTACGACAGTTATGTTACAATCGGCTAGGCAAAATGAAAACATTTGCAATGGGATAAAGCCGTATGAAAACAATCTTTATGACAGCTTACGTTCTGCTGTGCCTGTTATTGATGCGGCGTTATGCAAAATAGTTAGGTTAACGGGTGGGTATAGGCTAATTAGTTCTGATGAGAGTATGCAAGAAATGCTTAATTACTTTGTTGATGAAGTTAATGTTGGCTTAACTGGGAAGTCATTACATTCCTTTACTGATAGCTTTCTTGACAGCCTTTTGACTTATGGAAATGCAATAGGTGAAATTTTACTTGATAGCGATACTAGACGCATTGTAGGGCTTTTTAATGGCAATGTGAATGATATTGAAATTCAAAACGGCTCATCACCTGAGGAAAAAATATTCAGTATTAGGGAGGAAAATGGCGATAAAACCATACTTCAAAATCCAGAGCTACTGGTATTCTCATCAATTAATACTCAATCGGGGCAAACCTATGGAACGTCAGTTTTAAAGGGTTTACCGTCGCTAAGTTCAGTTCTTATGCGAATTTATGAATGTATAGGGCAGAACTACGATAGAGCTGGGAATGTTAGATATGCTGTAACTTATAATCCTGGTGATGACCCATCTGAAAAGGCTTTCGCAAAAGATAGAGCAATGCAGATTGCTAAGGAATGGTCGGACGGTATGAATGCTAGTAGGAATGGCGAAATTCGTGACTTTGTCGCTGTTGGTGATGTCGGTATTAAGGTTATAGGCTCAGAAAATCAGCTTTTTGATACCAATATTCCAGTTCGTCAGCTACTTGAACAAATCGTTTCAAAGCTTTCTATACCACCGTTTTTACTAGGGCTTAACTGGTCGTCAACAGAACGTATGTCGGCACAGCAAGCAGATATTCTTACTTCAGAGCTTGAATATTATCGCAGACGAATTACCCCTGTAATCAAAAAAATAGGTACAGCTTTTCTTAGAACTTGTGGAAGTAATTCTGATGTTACAGTTGAATGGGATAATATCAACTTGCAAGATGAGGTTGCTCTTGCAGATGCACGACTAAAAAATGCTAAGGCATTGGAAATTGAACTAAAACTAAAACAAAATTATAATTTATAGGAGGATTTATTATGTTTAATACAATTAAGTTGGAAAAAGGTCTATACAATCTCACAGGAAAAAGCTTTTTACAGGCTCTTGAGGACTCTGACCCGTCAGAAAATTATAAGGATACATCTCTTGCAAAGCTAGATGCTTTTGAGCGTCAGTTAAAGCGTTTTGATATTAAAGTTAGTGGCTCTAATGCTGACTTTGTTGAGAAGTTTTTTACCACAACTGAATCAGCAGTGCTTTTCCCAGAGTTCGTTAAGCGTACTATTAAACAGGGAATTGATGAGTCTATTTTGTCAAACATTGTCGCTGTAAGCACTAAAACGGACGGAAATTCAGTGCAAGGTATATCAATCATCGAAAGTACTCCATATGACACAGCTACAACGCAAGGTGATGAGTTGCCTGCAACTACTATCAGCGAGGGTAGCACTTCATCAACACTTAACAAAATTGGTAGAATTATTTCTGCGTCATATGAAGTTGTAAGACTTCAAAGGCTTGATGTTTTTGCTGTTGCTTTAAAGGCAATCGGCATGAAGCTTGGTAATGCTATGACTAAAGATGCCATTACTGCTCTTATTTCAGGAGCAATAAATACCGAAACAGACGGTGATGTTATCGCTTATTCGGACTTGGCTAACCTTTATAGCAAGTTCGCAGACTTCGATATGACAACTTTAATCGCATCTCCGACAATCGTTTCACAGATTTTGAAGATGGAGGAAATGAAAGAGTGTACATCTAAGAATTGGAAAGAAATTATTCTTCCATTCGGTGCAAGTCTTCTTAAATCCTCACAGATTAACGATACCACTGTTATTGGTCTTGATAAAAACTATGCTCTTGAGCTTGCTGCAAATACTGATTTGATTATCGAAACAGATAAGCTTATCGACCGTCAGCTTGATAGGATTTCTGTAAGCGTTAAAATAGGCTTTAAAAAGATTATTCCAGACGCTGTTAAGTGCTTGATAATCTAGTAATACTCGTACGCAACAAGGGGTTTCCACCCCTTGACCCCGACCAGCGTAGCACGCTGGACCGCAGTTCGGACGTAGTTGGCTTGTTAAGCTTTACCTAATGCACGAACGGTAAGCGTTGAGTTAAGGGCATAGTTAAACAGTTAAGCCATACCTAACGCTCGAACACAAACTTGGTTTTTAGCGTGCTATATTTCTAAAACGATAGAGCAGTTAGGCGTACCAATAAATAATTAAGGTATGCCTAACTGCAACTTTATAATGATAGAGGAGGATATTTTATGTCAGAATTATTGAACAAACTTAATGAATTTACAAGACGTGAGCATACAGAAGATGAGGTTTATATCTTCGATTTAGTCCTATGTGATAACGATATAGACCGTGATGGAGAATGTTTTTCGCCATCAGCTTTAGAAACTCTCCAAAAGCTTTTTATCGGCAAGACAGGCATTTTCGACCATGATACAAAGGGTGCAAACCAAACTGCAAGGATTTTTTCAACAGAGCTTGTTACTGATAATAGCAAAAAAACTAAGTACGGTGCAGTTTATACCTATCTGAAAGCTTGTGCATATATGGTAAAAACAGTATCAAATGCTGATTTAATCAAGGAAATTGACGGAGGAATAAAAAAGGAGGTAAGCATTTCTTGTTCCTGTTCAAGTCAAAATTGTTCTATTTGTGGTGCTAATAAAAAGAAAAAGTCCTGTGGGCATATCAAGGGTAAAAGCTATGGTGGAAAGCCTTGCTACTTCATTCTTGATGATGTGACAGATGCTTATGAATGGAGCTTTGTTGCCGTTCCTGCACAAATTAATGCTGGAGTTACAAAGCATTATGGCGATTTCGGTGACGATAACGCAAGCATAAAGGCAATGCAAAATCAGCTTGATGAAAAGGATAAAATCATTGGTGTTATTGCTGATGATTTAAAGGCTGATATTACAAAACTTAGTTTTTTGACGAAATCTAACAGTCTTTCAACAATTTTGTCAACAGTTGTTGAAAAGATGGATATTGAGGAAATGATTAAGCTAAAGAAAAGCCTTGAAATTGAGTATAAAGGGAAAACACAAAGACAGTTAGTTAAGGCATATGATGACAATAACTCAAGTTTTAAACTTTAGGAGGGAAGAATTATGAATCTAAATAGTATTATTTCACTGTTTACGCTTTTTTCGGGAGAAACAAACGCAAAAGCGTATATTCCACTAATTAATTCTGCTATTACAGAAGTGAAAGGCAAGCTTAAAGCTGATGTAAATTTGGAGGACGAACGCTTGTCTTTTTTATGTGCAGCGATTGCAAATTTAAGATACACACAAATTCTTTCTGCAAGGGATAAATTGCGTTATACCTTTGCAGGAACGGTTGCACAGATGAGCAACGGCACACAACAGCTTGATTTCGCCAATTCGCTTGTGCGTGAATATTGGGCGAGTGTAACGGAGCTTACTAACGACACCGACTTTACATTTGTTAATGTTTAGGAGGGATTGCAATGAATTCTGTTTATGATTTACTAGAGCGATTACAGGAAATTCTCAAGGGTGCTGATGGACAAAATGTTTTTAACGAGTATCAGAAAACGCTAATTGAGGAGCAAAACCAAGACCTTTATGTCACTATTGGAATAAAGGAAGTTATTTCGGATTCACCATATCAAACACCATTATCAAGGGTGTATTCTTCAAAGGTTGTGTTCAGTGTTAATATAGTATGCGACATTAGAAAGAGTTATCAAGACATTTACGCATATTTCGACGCTATAATTTTGGATAGGCTTTTGAATTTAGTTTACGCTGATAAGATTTACACAAAGCCACTTGAATTTAATCCCAAACTAAATAAGTTACAGCTTTATTCGGAGTTTACTATTAATTCAAGCATGATTTTTGGGAGCTGAAAGGAGGGTTAATATGCCACATACCGTAGAATTAAAAAGCAGTCCATATGCCATACCATTCGGTTCGTTTGTTTTTGTAATCTCATCATATAAAATAGAGTCGGCAAATTCTTTTGTAAGCAAGCCAACTGTTAGTGGTTCAATTATTCTGCAAAATCAAGGAAAAAAGCCAACTGTATTGACGATTAGGGGTAAGTTTCAGCAAAGTCAAACACCGATAGCACCAATTCTTAGTGGATACCTTAACGGAAACACGAACTTTTCCTTTAGCTTTAATCGAATGAGGTTTTCAGGGCTTTATCTGTCGAAGTTTATCTGCAATGAATCGGTAGATGAGCATTTTTCTGAATATGAGTTAACATTCATCACGAAAAACAGCATTACGGAGGTGGAGGAATAATGCCAACAGTAAGACTTGAATTAATGGATATAAATGGTAATGTATATTCCTCTAGCGATTGCTTTTTCTTCAGCTTTGAAAAGGAATCCTACACGCCATACACAAGCCTTAATGCCTCATTTTATTTTAATACAAGCGTTCCAAATCCGAAAGAGGTTTCTTTTTACATTGACGAAAAGAGGATACATCATGGAATTATTGACAGTATTGATTTCTGCATGGAGCAAGTCGGCAAGCTAACAGTAAAGCTTAAATCGAAAGGCTTTACCTCAATGCTTATACAAAATCAGCTAGAGCCAGGACTTAAACCCAATGTTTCGCTTAATTCGCTGATGGATAGCTTTATCCCTATTCCAAATGTAACTCATGAGAACAACGCAAACACGCAGAACTATATTTTCGTCAAGGAAAACTCAAATATGTGGGATTCTATTGCAAATTTAAGCTATAAGTTGCTTGGAACTTATCCATATATTGAGGGTACGAATACTGTTCGCATTTCCCCGAAAGCAAGTCCCATAAATGTAAATCTTAACAATGAAAATATGCTTTCATACGGAATTGTAAACGATTACACTAAGATTATTAGCGATTATCATATGCAAGACATCAACGGTGATTACAGCGTCTATAACCTTTCAAACCCAGTCGCATATGGCAGAAATATTGTCCGTCACAAGCATATCGACATCGACAGGCAATATTTATCTTCTCCACAAGACGCATTAGTTTACAGAATTGCACACAGCATGAGAGGATTTTTCTCATACTATGGCGAATATCAAGGCTACAACGGTGAGGATTTATGCGATACCCTCACAATCGCAGGAATTATTACCAACGCAAAAATTAACAGGCTAGTAATCAACGGTAACGCAAAAGGTATATCCACTAAATGCTATGCCTATTATGATAATTTTCACAATCTGTAACATTTTTATCCCAACCGAATACTATATAGTATTGGAGCAGTTTAATGAAAAATCATTTTAGCGAACCGTCTGCTCACCATTTTGGTGCTGTCTCCAAAAAAACCACTCGGAATGTTTCTATTCTGAGTGGTTTTTGTTGCCTATCGGCATGAGGCGACAGCCTACGGCTATGAGGCTGTCGCCTCAAACTCCGCTAAACTTTTTGAAAAAAGTTTAATCAAAAACTTTTATATTGATATTTATATATTAATTATGCCT
>CAZSZG010000064.1:3774-8106 GCA_964610805.1 uncultured Oscillospiraceae bacterium | reverse complement strand
CAATCAATCTTAGTAGCAGTTGGGTTTTTAGGCAATCCTGGCATTGTCATAACATCTCCCGCTAAGGCAACAACAAAACCAGCACCTGCTGAAAGCTTTAAGTCCCTTATCGTTATTGTTACACCCTCAGGCTTGCCGAGAATTGTTGGGTCGTCAGAAAGCGAATACTGCGTTTTTGCAACGCATACAGGTATTTTATCAAAGCCAAGCGTTTCAATTTCCTTTATAGCCTTTTCAGCCTGTGCAGTGTAATTCACGCCATCTACACGATAAATTTCCTTTGCTATAATATCCAGCTTTTCCTTAATCGGAAGCTTTTCATCATAAATAGAATGGAAATTATCCTGACTATCATAACAAAGCTCAATAGTGTTGCATACCTTTTGTGCAAGTTCAATTCCACCAGCACCACCCTTTTCAAACACTTCAGCAAGAGATACATCAACGCCCATCTTCTCACAGCAATCCTTAATAATAAGAATTTCAGCGTCCGTATCCGTATGAAAACGATTTATAGCAACAACAACAGGCAAACCAAACTTATGCATGTTTTCGATATGTGTTTGTAAGTTTACTATGCCTTTTCTCAAAGCGTCAAGATTTTCTTCTGTAAGCTCATTCTTAGGCACTCCACCATTATATTTCAACGCCCTTATCGTAGCCACAAGCACCACGCATGATGGGTTTAGTTCACCAAATCTGCATTTTATATCAAAGAACTTTTCTGCACCCAAATCCGAGCCAAACCCAGCTTCTGTTATGCAGTAATCACCAAGCTTTAATGCAAGCTTAGTTGCTCTTATTGAGTTGCAACCATGTGCAATATTCGCAAAAGGTCCTCCATGAATTAGCACAGGAGTATTCTCAAGAGTTTGAACAAGGTTGGGTTTTAATGCGTCCTTGAGCAGTGCAGTCATAGCACCAGCAACACCTAAATCCTTTGCAAAAACAGGCTTGTTGTCAAAGTTATAAGCAATCAAAATATTTCCCACACGCTTTTTTAAGTCAGCAAGACTTGTTGCAAGGCATAAAATCGCCATTATTTCAGATGCAACCGTAATTTGAAAGCTATCCTCACGAGGCATTCCATTAACCTTACCACCAAGACCTATGGTAATATTCCTCAACGCTCTGTCATTCATATCCATACAACGTTTAAACAAAATTCTGCGTGGGTCAATCTTTAGCACGTTCCCCTGTTGAATATGGTTATCCAACACTGCACAAAGCAAATTGTTAGCAGCTGTAATAGCGTGCATATCCCCAGTGAAATGAAGATTTATATCCTCCATAGGTACAACCTGTGAATACCCTCCACCAGCCGCACCGCCTTTAATTCCAAACACAGGTCCTAGCGATGGCTCACGCAATGCCAACACATTTTTCTTACCTATTTTCGACATAGCTTGTGACAAACCAACACTGATAGTTGTTTTCCCCTCACCTGCTGGTGTGGGATTTATTGCCGTTACAAGAATTAGCTTTCCGTCTGGCTTATCTGCAAGCTTATCATACAATTTTTCAGATAATTTAGCTTTATAATGTCCGTAAGGCTCAATATAATCCTCTGCAACACCAAGCTCCTCAGCAATCTCGGTTATACGCTTCATTTTTGCTCTTTGTGCAATTTCAATATCTGTTAACATAATTAACCCTCCGAATCAAGAATAAATACACTTAATTATACCATTTATATATGCAAATTGCAAGGATAAATATTAACTATTATCCACGCACAGAACTATATTATGGCATAAATACACTTAAAGCTAGCACAGCTGATAATATAGCACCACAGATTATTGAGCATATTTGTTTATATAAATAAATTCTTTTCTCTTCTTTTTTAGACTCTTCTTTGCAACTCATAAGCATGCCAATTATTATAGATAACAATATAAAACCAGAAGTTGCAAGAAAAATCATAAATTCTGCAGGATTATCTCCCACTGGTGGCTCAACATAATCAGAATACACCCAGTTAAATGCTCTGTTAGCAAAATTAATATTCACAAGTAATACCAAAAAAATAAAAGAAATAGGTATCGAAAACAGCCATTTTGACAAAGCTTTTACTTTAGAGTTGCTGAATACAACAATAAAAGATAGCACCGCAAGAAAAACAGGTACGATAAACATCGATATTAATAGCCCTATCTTTGATGTATATGATAAAACATTATTTAAAAAATAGGCTGGAAAATACAGTATAGCAAGTTGCACTGCACCTATAACAACACTGCTTTTCTTAATTGATTCGTTATTTGGCATATTGTCCCCCCTTAATGTTAAGGATATTATATCATATGCACTAACCAAAATCAACAAAAAATACCTCCAGTAATTGCAATCAAAGTTTGACATCTGCTACTAAATGTTATAAAATAAAAATAGATTACTATGAAATGGAGAAGTCAATATATGAGATTTAGAAAAATTAACGCATTTATTCTTGCTGTCGTGATGAGTTTTTCAGTCCTTTTAACTGCCTGTGAAGATAAGGACACAGCAAGTAGCCAACGCCTTACAGAAAGCATTACCACAAGTTCCACTGTAAACAAAGATGAGAATATCGCTGACGGAACGACAATAACTGTTAATGCAAACACTTCTGATTCAACTTCAAAAGTTAAGTTTGAGTTTAAGAGTGGCAACAACTGGGCAGAAGACGGAAAGACCAATTACGAATATCAAGGCAATATAACAAACTCCCAAAACGTCGCATTAACTGGCTGGGTTGTTACTATTCCAGTTAGCGAAGATGTAACCGTTAAGCAGTGTTGGGGTGCTACATATGAAATTTCTGATGGCAAAATCATCATAAAGCCTGAATCGCATAATTCAGAAATACCTGCAAGTGGTAGCATTAACTTTGGCTTGCAAATTCAAGCGTCAAGTGAAATTAACACTGGTGGCGTTGTTTTTACAGCTACTACGAAAAAAACTGCTGATAATTCTGCAAACAATAACAATAATAACAACGCAAATACAGGTGGCGAGGCTATACCTAATGTTGGTGCAAAGGAAGTTCCACCACCTACTACTGACGATTGGCTGTCCGTTAAAGGCAATAAAATAGTTGATTCAAGTGGAAAAGAAGTTTGGCTTACTGGTGTAAACTGGTTTGGATATAACACTGGTACAAATACTTTTGATGGTCTTTGGGCTGCTGATTTGAATTCATCGCTTTCATCAATCGCTGATCATGGCTTTAATCTGTTAAGGCTGCCTATTTCAATAGAACTTGTTAACAATTGGGAGGACGGAGTTTATCCTGACGCTAATTTTAACAATACTACGAATTCATATTTAGTTGGAATGAATAGCCTTGAAATTTTCGATTATGTAGTTGGGCAATGCCATGCAAATGGAATGAAGATTATGATAGATTATCACTGTGCTGTTACCGATTCGATGGGGCATATGAAACCTCTTTGGACTGATGGTGATATTACTGAAGAAGACTATCTAAGGGCTTTGTCATGGATGGCTGATAGATATAAAAGTGATGATACAATTATTGCTTATGACTTGAAAAATGAACCTCATGGCAAGCACAACGAAACGCCAAGAGCTAAATGGGATAACTCAAAAGATGCTGATAACTGGAAGTATATTGCAGAAAAAGCAGCGGCAGCAGTGCTTGCTAAAAACCCTAATGCACTCATAATGGTGGAGGGTATCGAAATCTATCCTACAGATATAAAAGCGAACGGAAACTTTAAGTCCACTAATGAAGATGATTACTATTTCAACTGGTGGGGTGGAAATCTTCGTGGTGTTAAGGATAATCCTGTTGACTTAGGCAAGCACCAAAACAAGCTTGTTTATTCTCCTCATGACTACGGTCCTACCGTCTATGAACAGCCTTGGTTTAAGGGTGGTTACACGTTTGATTCCTTGTATGAGGACTGCTGGAAAGATAACTGGATGTTCATTCATGAAGATAATATCGCTCCACTTTTAATCGGTGAATGGGGTGGATTCATGAAAGACCCTAACCTTGAGTGGATGACATATTTTAGACAGCTTATAAGCGAAAATAAGCTACATCATACTTTCTGGTGCTTTAATGCTAATTCTGGCGATACAGGTGGACTTGTGCTTGGCGATTTCATCACTTGGGACTCTGAAAAGTATGAGTTTGTGAAAGAAGTTTTATGGCAGAAAGACGGTAAATTCGTTGGTCTTGACCATGAAATACCACTTGGTGAAAACGGTATTACTCTTTCTGATTATTAATATTTTAGCTTAAAGTATAACAAAATTAATTACAAATCGCCCTAAGATACAGTATTTTCATACTTTATCTTAGGGCGATAGTTTTTATGT
>CAZSZG010000064.1:0-3674 GCA_964610805.1 uncultured Oscillospiraceae bacterium | reverse complement strand
CAGATACAGAAAAGCTTCATAGCAATCTGTAACTCCTCAACTGGTGGGAATGTAGGTGCTATACGGATATTTTTATCATCAGCATCTTTCCCATATGGATATGTAGCACCTGCTGGAGTTAGAACAACTCCTGCCTCCTTACAAAGTTCTACTACACGCTTTGCACAGCCGTTCATTGTATTAAACGAAATGAAATATCCACCATCTGGAGCAATCCATTCGCCTATTTCAAGTGGCTTAATTTCTTTTTCAAGCATATCTAAAACAGTCTTAAACTTAGGAACAAGCACTGCTTTATGCTTATCCATATGCTTGCACATTCCCTCAAAATCCTTATAATATTTAACGTGACGTAGCTGATTTATCTTATCATAACCAATAGTGCTAATTGTCAAAGATTTTAGTATACTTGCAACATTAGCCTTACTGCTACCAAAAGCTGCGACTCCCGAACCTGAAAACGATACCTTTGAGGTTGAACAGAAAATATAAACCATATCTTCATTTCCAGCCTTTTTGCACTCGTCCATAATATTCAAAAGAGTTTTTGGTGTATCAGAAAGATGGTGAATACAATATGCGTTATCCCAGAAAATTCTAAAGTCATTTGCCTTTGGCTTAAGGTTTGCAAAACGCTTTACTGTTTCATCAGAATAAACTATTCCATCAGGGTTTGAATATTGTGGAACACACCAAATTCCCTTTATTGCGTCATCTTCAGCAACAAGCTTTTCAACCATATTCATATCAGGACCTGTTGAAAGCATAGGTACTGTAATCATTTCTATGCCAAAATGCTCACAAATAGCAAAATGCCTGTCATATCCTGGTGCAGGACATAAAAACTTAATCTTATCGCTCTTACACCAAGCTGGATTTCCTAAAATGCCGTGTATCATAGCGTTCGACACCATATTATACATAATATTCAAGCTAGAGTTACCATAAACAATAACCTCGTCTGTTGCTACACCTAGCATATCGCTAAACATTTTCTTAGCTTCAGGGATACCATCAAGCAGACCATAGTTACGGCAATCAAAGCCATTTTCAGCGTTTATAATATCATTTTCGCCAATAACGCTAAGCATAGGCATACTTAAATCAAGCTGTTCGGATGAAGGCTTACCTCTTGACATATCAAGTTTCAAACCTCTTTCCTTGAACTCCTCATATTGCTTTTGACTTTCATTTTTAAACGCCTGTAAATCACTTTTCTGCATACTGCTCAATTTCATAAAAACCCTCCAAATATTCTTCTATCAACATAAAAAAACTAATTTCTCATCATTGCGTCTATAATATAATACTATAATTCTTTTTCACTTGCAAGTGTTTTATAAATATTTTCTGTTATTCTGCTAAACTCAGCTCTACCTCTCATAAAGCCTGTATAGCTTTCTGTACTCGCCATTCAATTTAATCAACTCATCATGCGTTCCAGACTCAACTATTCCTTTTTCTGTTAGCACCAAAATCTTACTTGCATTCCTTATCGTTGTGAGCCTATGTGCGATTGTAAACGTTGTTCTGTTCTTTGAAAGCCTTTCAAGTGATTCCTGTACAACCATTTCACTTTCATTATCAAGTGCAGAAGTTGCCTCATCAAGAATAAGTATTGGTGGATTTTTTAGGAACAGTCTTGCAATGGAAATACGTTGCTTTTGCCCTCCTGAAAGCTTAACTCCACGTTCACCCACATAAGTATCATACCCATCTGGAAGTAGCGATATAAACTCATCAGCACCTGCAAGTTTTCCAGCCTGAATAACTTCTTCTCTTGTAGCGTCTAGTTTGCCATAGGATATATTATTGAAAACAGTACCACTGAAAAGATATACATCCTGTTGCACAACTCCAACATTTTTTCTAAGCGATTCAAGTGAAATATCCTTTACATTTATGTCATCAATTTTTATCTCGCCCTCTGTAATGTCATAAAATCTAGGTATAAGGCTACAAAGCGTTGTTTTTCCTCCACCCGATGGTCCTACAATAGCGATACTTTCGCCTTTTTTCACATCAATATTAATATCAGTAAGAACATTATCCATACCGTCTGTATAGGAAAAGCTAACATCTTTAAATGCAACATCTCCTCTTACGTTTTCAAGAGTTATCGCATCTTCTTTATCATAAATATCAAAAGGAATATCCATTATCTCATAAAATCGTTCTATCCCTGTAATACCCTTTTGAAACTGCTCCGTATATTCAACAATCTTTCTTACCGATGCTAAAAGCGTACTTATATACAACAAAAATGCAACGAAATCAGCAGGATTAATTCGCCCTTTTATAAGGAAAATCGAACCAAGCACAATCACACAGACATACATAACACCGTCAAAGAACCTTGTTCCAGCCTGAAACCTACCCATGTATTTATATGCTTCTTTTTTTATGTCAAGAAACTTCTGATTGCCCTCATTAAAGCGTTTATTTTCAATATCCTCATTAGCAAATGACTTTACAACCCTAATTCCAAGTAAATTATCTTCAAGTCCAGAATTCAGCTCACCAATCTGCACCCTTGATTTCTTAAAAGCGTCTTTCATTTTCTTACGGAACAAAATTGCTGACAAAAGCATTAAAGGTAGCAAAGCGAATATAATCAGCGTTAGACTTAAATTGATACTGCCAAGAATTATGAATGCACCGACTATTTTTATGCCTGCTATAAAATATTCCTCTGGACAATGGTGGGAAAATTCTGTTACATCAAATAAATCATTCGTAACCCTTGACATAATATCCCCGACTTTTGCATCGTCATAATACGAAAACGGTAGCTTTTGCAAATGCCCAAATAAATCCTTTCTCATATCCGTTTCTAGCCTCGTACCCATTACATGACCAATATAAGCCATATAATAGTTCACAACCGTATCTACAAGCCTTAAAAATAAATAAATCGCACCTATTTTTATTATGGTTGACATCATAAGCGTTGAAGTTTCAGATAAAACCTGATTAGTAATGTATCTTACTATCAACGGAAATATCATCTCGCATACTGTCGATAACCCTGCACAAAGTAAATCTAATATTAATATCGAAATATATGGCTTGTAATAATGCGAATACCTCTTAAACAGCCTAAATCCCGATCCTCTAGTTCTAGTTTTCATTTATTCCTCCTGTGTAATCCATTCCACATACATTTTTCCATATTAACTTTTCCCTCAACCGTAAACTCCACTCCCTCAGCCTCCAAAAGCTCCCTCTGTCTATCCCCTCCACCAAATGCAAACGATCCCGAAATCTCTCCAAATCTGTTAACCACCCTATGACACGGTATCGTTTTAGGGTCTGGATTTGAATGTAACGCAAACCCCACCACCTGTGACCACCGCCTATTGCCTATATTCGTAGCAATCTGTCCATAAGTAGCTACCCTACCCTTAGGTATCTTCCTAACTTCTTCATATATTAACTCAAATGTGTTCTTTCCCATACTCTCTCCTTCGCCCCTTCGCCTATCGGCATGAGGTTGCCACCTCAAACTCTGCTCTGCCTGTCGGCATGAGGCTGCCGCCTCAAACTCCGCTAAGCTTTTTGAAAAAAGCTTAAGCAAAAACTTTTATGTTTGTGTGTTGTTGTGTTTAATTGGTTTGCCTAATAAAAAAATTTATAATTGAAAGTTTTTAATCCAATTTTTTTCAAAAAATTGG
>CAZSZG010000063.1:0-8220 GCA_964610805.1 uncultured Oscillospiraceae bacterium | reverse complement strand
TGCCCAGAAGTTTCAGGCATATAAAATGTTTTATGAGTATTAACAATTGCATCAGGGTTTATCTCAAGAATACGTTCCTTTGCGACATCAACCTTATCTTTGCCCACAGTTTTCCTTGTAGCATAAATTTGCCTGTTAATATTGGTAAGACAGACTTTATCGTCATCAATTATATCAATTGTTCCGACACCACTTCGCACTAAAGCCTCAACAGTATGTCCACCAACTCCACCAATTCCGAAAACAGCTACTCTTGATTTAGAGAGCTTTTCCATAGCATCTTTACCGAATATCAGCTCTGTTCTTGAAAATTGATTTAGCATTTATATTCTCCTATTAGCTATGCAGTAACAATTTGACTATCAGCTTGTAGCCCTAGCTTTTCTACTGCATCTTCACGCATTTTATATTTCAGTATTTTTCCAGCAGCATTCATAGGGAAACTATCAACGAAACCAATATATTTTGGCACTTTATGCTTTGCAATATGATCACGGATAAATGTTTGCAAATCTTCAGCAGATATAGTTTCATTTTCCTTTAATATTACGCAAGCCATAATTTCCTCACCATATTGCTTATCAGGAACGCCAATTACCTGTACATCCTTAACTTTTGGATGGGTATATATAAATTCCTCAATTTCCTTAGGGTAAATATTTTCACCACCACGAATTATCATATCCTTAATTCTGCCAGTAATTTTATAATTTCCCTCAGGTGTCCTAAGTGCAAGGTCGCCAGTGTGAAGCCAACCGTCCTCATCAATAGCCGCTGCTGTTGCTTCAGGCATTTTATAATAGCCCTTCATAATGTTATAACCTCTAGCAACAAGTTCGCCATCAACATTATCAGGAAGGTCCTTATTTGTTTCTGGGTCAACTGTTTTACATTCAACCCCGAACATCGCACTACCAACAGTGCTAACTCTAACACTAAGAGGGTCGTCAGCCTTACTCATAGTACAGCCAGGAGAAGCCTCTGTTTGTCCATAAGTGATACAAATTTCTTTTACATGCATCTTGTCTACAACGTCCTGCATAACCTTAACAGGGCAAGGGCTACCAGCCATAATACCAGTTCTCATATATGAAAAATCAGTATTCTTAAAGTCCTCATGTTCAAGCATTGCTATAAACATAGTAGGCACACCATGACAAGCAGTTATTTTTTCCTTATTAATACAATCAAGTGACTTCTTAGGTGAGAAAGCAACTATCGGACACATAGTTGTACCATGCGTCATAGAAGCAGTCATAGCAAGAACCATACCAAAGCAATGGAACATTGGAACATGAATTAATAACCTATCAGCAGTTGAGAAGTCCATGCAATCGCCGATAGCCTTACCATTATTAACCACGTTATAATGTGTCAGCATAACGCCTTTAGGGAATCCAGTTGTACCAGATGTATATTGCATATTACAAACATCATCCTTGTAAATACTTTTAGTTCTCTTATCAACTTCACTCAAAGGTATATTTTTTCCAGCCTCAATAGCCTCATCCCATGTAAAACAGCCGTTCTGTTTGCTTTCACAGGTAATAATATTTTTCAACACAGGCAGACGTTTTGAATTTAGTTCACCAGCCTTACAAGTTTCAAGTTCAGGGCAAATTTCCTTAATTATCTCAACATAGTGAGAATCCTTATGCCCGTCAATCATTATAAGTGTATGTGTATCCGACTGTCTTAACAAATATTCTGCCTCATGAATTTTATAAGCAGTATTTACAGTAACAAGCACAGCACCAATTTTTGTTGTTGCCCAGAATGTGATAAACCACTCTGGAACATTCGTTGCCCATATTGCGACATGGTCACCTTTTTTTACGCCCATTGCCACTAAAGAACGTGCGAAATCGTCAACATCTTTGCTGAATTCCTTATATGTTCTTGTGTAATCAAGTTCTGTATATTTGAATGCATATTGGTCAGGGAATTCTTTGCAAACCCTGTTGAGAACTTCAGGGAAAGTGCAATCAATAAGCATTTCTTTTTTCCAAATATATTTTCCAGTCTTAGTTTTATTATCTTGCAAACTAGATTTAGCAGAAACATCCACACAATTATCAGATTTATATACAGACATATAATTAGCAAAATGTGGGAAGACAACACCAGCATCACTTAAATGATTAGCCCATCTTTTAACCCATTCAAGCGAAACATAACCATCGTAATTATTTTTTTGCAGATTAGCAAGCATATCTTTAATAGGTAAATCTCCCTCACCCATTAAACGATAATCAGCTTTTCCGTCGACTATAACACTATCTTTAACGTGAACATATTTTATGTATTCTCCCAAGTTTTCAACAGTCTGTTCTGGCGACTCATTAGCATAACGATAAGGGTGGTGCATATCCCATAAAGCAGCAACATGGTTACTTCCAACCTTATCCAACAACGCTTTTAGACGTTTTGTATCCGAATAAACACCGTTAGTTTCAACAATTAAAGTTACATCATGATTTTTAGCAATGACTGCCAATTCTCTTAGAAGATTTGATACATACTCGTCATCAACCTCACCATTTGGTTGTGGATCTAAATCAGCAAGAACACGAATATATGGTGTACCAAGCTTTTGAGCAAGCACGGCATACTGCGTGATTTCAAATACAACATTTTCGTATTCATTCTTGAATTTGAGGCAACAGCCTGAGGAAAGACAAGGTATTTCTATACCAATTTCTTTTAGCTTTTGTTTAGTTTTAGGGAGTTGTCCTTCAGTAAAAGGACGTGCTGTAACTGCAAAAATATCGTCACCTAATCCACGAATTTCTATACCATCAAAATTTAAATCCTTCGCCATAGAATAAATATCTGTCCATGAAAAATCAGGACAACCAAGTGTAGAAAAGCTTAATTTCATTATTATTAACCCCTTTACCCTTCATAGTTTAAAAATAATTATAAAAATAATTATACCACAATAATAAGAAATATGCAATGCCTTTTATTATGTATTGATGTTTGCTTTTTGTTTTTATTTACCCTTTAGCTCATAGATTAAGTTTGCTTGTTAATTTTAACGGAATGTGGTTCTTAATAAGTAAAAGATTATTCAATGACAGCAAAGCAAATTAACACAAAAAAAGTGGCGATAATTCGCCACCTTGCTCTAAGCTTTCCCCTGTATAATGGAATATAAAACATTTTTTTTATACCCTGATTCTTTTGCAACAGCCTTACACGCATCAGTTGCCTTTTCACCCTGTTCAATCAAGGCATTAACCCGTTTTACAGCGTCCTCAATCGTTATATCCTCATTAGCCTTCGGCTTTGCACCCTCGATAACAAGCACATATTCACCCTTAGGCGATTTATTTTCATAATAAGCAATCGCACCTGAAAATGTAGTGCGAATAACCTCCTCATAAACCTTAGTCAGCTCCCTACAAAGAGAAATCTGCCTATCGCCTAAATATTCAAGCATATCATTCAAAGTAGAAATAAGCTTATGTGGTGCTTCATAAAAAATAAGCGTATGAGTGTCGTTTGTAATGCTTTTGAGATGCTCAAAGCGTTGTTTTTTTGTAACAGATAAAAAGCCCTCAAACGCAAATCTTGAGGTATTAAGCCCCGATATCGCTAAAGCAGAAACAACAGCACTAGCACCTGGAACAGCCTTTACGGTGATATTATTTTCATAGCAAAGCTTTACAAGAATCTCTCCAGGATCGGAAATACAAGGCATTCCTGCATCAGTAACAATAGCACAGTTTTCCCCGTTTCTTATACGCTCAACTATACCGTCAGCACATTCTTTTGCACTATGCTCATGATAGCTAACAAGTTGCTTTTTTATCTCATATTTATTCAATAGTTTTATTGTAACCCTTGTATCCTCAGCAGCTATAAAATCAACTTCTTTGAGTGTTTCCAACGCACGAAGTGTAATATCGCCTAAATTTCCAATAGGAGTAGCTACTACATATAAACATCCAGTCATTATTTTCCCATTCCATAAATCATATTTAATTCCTCTGAATAACCATTTTCACCCTGTGTATAAAATTGTGGCTCAACCTTCATAAATGGCTTTGAGCCCTTTTTTCCTTCAATTAAAAATAGCCAAGCAGGTGAATCGGGATTTTTGCAAACAAATCTAAGTCGTTTTGGCTCAATATTGTTTTGTTTCATTGCGACTATAACATCCCCAAGCCTTTCAGGACGGTTACAAATGCACAATCTGCCACCATATTTCAAAAGCTTATCAGCCGCCTTGCACACATCATTTATATCGCAGAGAATTTCATGTCGAGCGATACGTTGTGCAGTCATTTCACTTTCAATTCCAGCATTACACGCCTTGTAAGGAGGGTTGCAAGTGACAAGACTAACCTGTCCAACTGGTGCATTGTCCCATAACTCCTTTAAGTCAGCACAAATTGGTTCAATATAGTCAATTTCACTTTTACTAAGGCTTAATTTTAGCTGTTCGATAGCCTGTTGTTGAATATCAACAGCGTATATTTTTTTAGGTGGAAGATGCCTTGCCATGAGCAGAGGAATTATTCCACACCCAGTTCCCAAGTCGCAAACCGTGTCATTTTTCTTATATTGTGAAAAGTATGTTAGCAGAAATGCGTCAGTACCGAATCTATGCTCCTCGCTGACACATACCTCGATTTTATGAGAAAGCCGTTCAAAGCTATAATTTTCCACAGAGTCCTCCACTATTTATCCAACAATAATTTTACCCTCAGGTATTATTTCATTTTTCTTTTGATTTGCAAACCCAGCAGTAATTGAATATGCTAATGAAACAGGTCCAACACGCCCCAAGAACATGGTTAATATCAGAGCTATTCTCGAAAGCGAACTACCGAGCCCAGAAACACCAGCACTAATACCAACGGTAGCCATTGCTGAAGAAGTTTCAAAAATTATATCCACCGTTTTAAAACCATGCTTATCTAATCCGATTACACTAGTTGTAATTATTACAGCAAGACCAGCAAGAACAGTGATAGCCAACGCTTTATAAACAATTTCTTTTTCAACACGTCTTTTCAATATAATAGTATCATAGCGATTTCTTATTACGCTAAATACCGTTGCCATCAACACCACAAATGTAGTAACTTTAATTCCACCACCCGTTGAACCAGGAGCAGCACCAATAAACATCAAGGCAGATGAAAACAGCTTAGTACCATCATACATGGAAGCAGCGTCAATTGTATTAAATCCAGCAGTTCTGAACGTTACAGATTGAAACAATGCTCGCCAAATCTTTTGTGGGATACTCATATCTCCAATAGTTTTCGAGTTATTCCACTCCATTAATACTACACCCAATGCCCCAATAATTACAAGCGAAGCGGTTGCTATTAGAACAAGTTTTGTATGTAAGAACAATTTCTTCGTTTTTTTATAAGCAAACAAGTCATTCCAAACAATAAAACCTAGTCCACCACAAATAATTAAAAGCATTATCGTAATCATAACAACAGGATTATCAGCATAATTTGTTAAGCTAATATACTCATTTTCAAACCCTAAAATATCAAACCCAGCATTACAAAAGGCTGATATAGACAAAAATAGTGAAATGTAAATTCCATATGCTCCATACTTAGGCACAAAAACTGTCATAAGTGCGAGCATACCAAGTAATTCACAGCTCATTGATATTTTAAACACCATTCTTACAAGCTGTTTTATACTTGAAAAGTCATCAGAACCTATTGATTCACTTGCAAGTTGTAATGACTTTAGCCCAAGCCTTTTTCCTAATGCAAAGTTAAAAAACGTAGCAAAAGTTACGAGTCCTAAACCACCGAGCTGTATCATTAAAATAATAACACACTGACCAAATATGCTCCAGTATGTTCCAGTATCATGAACGATTAATCCAGTAACGCAGGTTGCAGAGGTAGCAGTAAAAAAAGCGTCTAGTGGAGGAGTGAACTCCCTGCTTTTCGAGCTAATAGGCAGGGTTAAAAGCAAAGTCCCAAATAAAATTATCAATAGAAAGCTAATTACAATAATTCTTGTAGGTTTCATATGTGTGTACTTTTTCTGCATAGGCATCGCAAAATACCTCCTAAAACTTTTATGTAAAGCGTAAAGTTATATACTTCATATATTTTACCATATCTAACTTGCAAATTAGTATAACATATACACTATTTAAAAGCAAGTATTATTTCTAATTTAAAGTTTACATATATAAATGTATAAAAAAAGACTTAGCTATAAATTAAAGTGGGCATGAGTAAAAATATACTATTATATTCATACAATAATTAGATAATCCTTCCTAAATCTACCTTAGCTTTTCTTTTAAATGGATATAGCCAAAAATAAATTTTGTTTTTGTGCAGGTTGCACAAAATATCGATGTGTAGTTAGTGATAAATTTGACTGGATTTTTAGATTGCTTTGTGATATAATTATCAAGTAATATGGTTTGTGAAATAATAATCAAAATCAATATAAAAACTAATTATTTCACTTAATTATTTCAAGGAGGATTAATAATGGGTTCAAAGACTGCAAACACTATACCTTTTAATGGAACAGCTGAGCAAGAATCGGAACTTTTGAAAGTTATAAGAGAAAGAAAGAATGAAGAAGGTTCATTAATGGGCATACTTCAAAAATCACAGGATATCTATGGATATCTTCCAATTGAAGTTCAAGTAATTATTTCCAACGAATTGAATATCCCGCTAGAAGAGATTTATGGTATAGTAACGTTTTATTCACAGTTTTCACTTACCCCAAAGGGCAAATATAATGTATCCGTCTGTCTTGGTACAGCGTGCTATGTTAAAGGTGCTGGCGATTTATATGATAAATTAAAAGAGAAACTTAATCTTGAAGAAGGTGGATGCACACCTGATGGAAAGTTCTCATTAGAGGCTTGTCGTTGCATTGGTGCTTGTGGACTTGCTCCAGTACTTACTGTTAACGAAGATGTTTATGGTCGTTTGAGCACTAAAGATCTTGATGATATACTCAAGAAATATGCTGACGCAAAATGATGACGGAGATTTCTCTCAACATTCTTGATGTAGCTCAAAACTCTATAAGTGCAGGTGCAAAATTAATTGAAATTTCTGTTGTGGCAGATATAAAAAGTGATACATTAACCGTAGTGATTAAGGATAATGGCTGTGGGATGGATGAGGAAAAGCTTAAAAAAGTAATTGATCCTTTTTTTACAACTCGTACAACACGAAAAGTAGGACTTGGGATACCTTTTTATAAGCTTGCAGCTGAAAATACGGGTGGTACTTTTAATATCACTTCTCAATTAGGTTTGGGAACAACAGTAACTGCTGTTTTTGGGTTGTCACATATTGATCGTATGCCTTTGGGTGATATTAATTTCACAATACATACGTTGGTTACATTAAATTCAGAGATAGATTTTTATTATTTGTATGAGATTGATGAAAGAAGTTTTACGCTTGATACAAAGGAATTTCGTGAAATATTGGGTGATATTCCTTTTAACTCGCCTGAAGTATCTGCTTATATTAATGATTATTTAAATGAAAACAAACAAGTGGTTGATGGTGGAATGATAATATAAAGAAGTTTTGCTATTAACTTTTAAATTGAATTTTGGGAGGTAAAATATGAAATCACTTGATGAATTAAAAGCAATTCGTGAAAAAATGCAGAGTCAAATCGGAATTCGTTCTGAAATTGAACACGCATCAACAAGAATTGTAGTTGGTATGGCAACTTGTGGTATTGCGGCTGGTGCTAGACCTGTATTGAAGGCTTTGTCCGATGCGATACATTCTAAAGGTTTAGAAGATGTTATGGTTACACAAACTGGTTGTGTTGGTTTGTGTCAGTATGAACCAATTGTTGAAGTAATTGAATCTGGTAAAGAGAAAGTTACTTACATTAATATGGATGCAAAAAAGGCTGAAGAGATTATTGAACAGCATATCATTAGAGGCCAGATTGTTAATGAATATACAATTAATTCCAAAATGGGCAAATAGGCTATTTTGTTAAATATTGTTATAAAAATACTAATTAGCTGAAAGGAATAAAAATATGTATCGTTCACACGTTTTAATATGCGGTGGTACAGGTTGTACTTCATCTGGAAGCACACAAGTAATGAGTGCACTGCAAGCTGAAATTGACAAGAACGGACTAACTTCTGAAGTACAAGTCGTAAAAACAGGTTGTTTTGGTCTATGTGCTTTAGGTCCGATTATGATTGTTTATCCTGAG
>CAZSZG010000062.1:6647-8677 GCA_964610805.1 uncultured Oscillospiraceae bacterium | reverse complement strand
TTTCTTTGTGCGTACAAAGAAACGAACCAAAGAAAAACGCAGCTCAACGCCGCTGAGGCTTGGCACGCTCAACCAAAATCAAAGGAGGTCGCTTTGATTCTTGGTTCGCTATCTTGATTAGTTGCTTTCCCGTCGCATTTACCATACTTAGTAGGCGATTTCCATATGCGACGAAAAAGTGATTTAGGATTGTTCTGATGTAAGCTTTAACACAAAATTTAATTCAAGGGCAAAGAGCAAAGAGCTGTTTTGACAATAACTCTATCATAAAAATTAAAATAAACAGCACAAACCATATTCAATGATAACAACGCAAACAAAAAATACAAAACCCTATGAATATAAGTCCTTATATTGCAAATAATACTTTTACTAATTATTTTTAATTACAAGGAGGCTAATATGTCTGTTAAAATAAGTAAAAACACTTTCGCAACCTCAAACCCTCCATCAATAAAAGCCTTTTCAAGCACCGTTAGCTCAAAAGAGGGCGATGGACCAATAGGCTCTTGCTTTGATGTGGTTGAAAGCGACACCCATTTCGGACAGGAATCTTGGGAGCAAGCAGAAAGTGAACTCCAAAAGCAAACCGTTCAGCGTGCTATCGAAAAAGCTGGCATTACATCGCAAGACATTAACTTTATATTCGCAGGCGACCTAATTAACCAATGCATAGTAACTGCGTATGGATTGCGTGACCTCAACATTCCCTTTCTCGGCTTGTACGGAGCGTGTTCGACTATGGCAGAGGGACTTCTCCTCTCAACTCTCTTGGCAGACAATGGAGTTGGTGAAAACATCGTTGCTACAACCTCATCACACTTTTCAACAGCAGAAAGGCAGTTTCGGTTTCCCCTCTCCTACGGAGCACAGCGTACCCCCACTGCCCAATGGACCTGCACCGCCTCTGGTGCCGTTGTGGTGTCCACATCGCAACAAGCACCTTACTTGCGTGGTGTTACAATAGGGAAAATTGTTGATTTAGGCGTTACTGATATGAATAATATGGGTGCTGCAATGGCTCCTGCTGCTGCCGACACGATAAAAACTCATCTCAACGATATGGGGAAAAGCCCCTCTGATTATGATTATATTGTAACTGGAGATTTAGGAATTACAGGTAGTGAACTTCTTCTCGATATTCTAAAAGAAGAAAAGATTGACATTTCTAAGGTTCATAAAGATTGTGGAGTTATGATTTTCGACCCTGTGGAACAGGATACCCGTGCTGGTGGCTCTGGTTGTGGCTGTTCAGCAAGCGTACTTTGTGGGTATTTTCTGCCTAAACTTGCATCTGGTGAAATAAAAAATATACTTTTTGCTGCAACAGGTGCTTTAATGTCGCCAACAGCGATACAACAGGGCGAATCAATCCCATCAATTTCACATTTAATTCATATTTCAAACACTAAGGAGGGATAGGCTATGGAATTTTTATGGGCATTTATTATTGGTGGATTATTTTGTGCAGTAGGACAGGTTTTAATTGATTATACAAAGCTTACACCCGCAAGGATTTTAGTTGCATTTGTAGTAGCAGGCGTTGTTTTGTCAGCATTTAATTTATATCAGCCTATTCTTGATTTTGCTGGTGCAGGAGCAAGCGTTCCACTTACAGGATTTGGGCATACGCTTGCAGAGGGTGTGAGAAAGGCTGTTGATAAAGATGGTTTTCTTGGAATTTTCACAGGTGGTTTAGCATCTGCTGCTGGTGGAATAACTGCTGCATTAATCTTCGGGCTATGTGTTTCACTAGTTTTCAAGCCTAAAGATAAATAATATTAAATTAAATATAAAGCCATTTGGGCATAATAAAAGCGATTAATCTTATGATTAGTCGCTTTTATGTGTTTTATTCAAATATAAACTTAACAAAATATCTAGTATGAACATAATTTTTCGTTCTGCCCCAATTAACATCAATCTGAACAATACAACCATCTAGCTGTTCGGATAATTTTCCAGTTGGTATTTCTAGCTTAGTTAAATTTTCAGCAATTAACTCACCGTTCATTTTATAAAAGCTATAA
>CAZSZG010000062.1:0-6547 GCA_964610805.1 uncultured Oscillospiraceae bacterium | reverse complement strand
ATTACAATTGCAAAACATATTACGAGTGCTATTTTCCTTTTCAAAAGTAAATCACCTCACAAGTAATATATCATATTTTCGTGAAATTGTCAATTAGTCTAATACACAAAAAGCAACACTTTAACACAGTATTTTTTGCTTTTCCTATCAAATTAACAAAATTAAACCTTGCTATTTAAAGCAAACAACACAGCATTGCTGATTAATTCAGAATACTGTGTTGCTTTTTATCATGATTACATGATAATTTGGAAATATATTTTATTTAATTGGAAAGCTTATTTATTCATAATCTACAACATTCACCCATGAGAGCAATAATTCACGTTCCTTTTCATTGCCCTTTACGGATTGAGATGCTGCAACAATCGGCAACCACTTTTGAATATATTGCTTTGCTGTGTCACTTTTCTTACAGAACAAATCAAGATATTCCTTTGCTCCGTCAATATCATCAGCCAGCCAGAATAGCAAATATGTTCTTGCTACATCGGCAGAGGCATTTCCCTGTGTTGCATGAGCCCAGTCAATGATATAAACTGTGCCATCTTCCTTGATAATGACATTACTTGGATTAAAGTCACCATGACAAACCTTTGTATGCTTTGGCATAGATTCCAATCTTGTATGCAAATCATAACGAGTAGTTGCGTCTAAATCTGCCTCCGAAATCTTGCGATTCATCTTATCTTTTAACTTATTAAGCAAAGGTGCAGTTTTTGAATGAACACCCATTTGCAAATCCACAAGCATTTCCAAATATTCAGATTTCTTTTCAGGGTTTTCCAACATCATCTGTGCAAGAGTTTTTCCTTCGATAAATTCGGTAATTATAGACCATTTATTCTCAATCTTTGTAACCTCAATTATCTTTGGAATACAAAGACCAGTTTCTTCAACCCTTGCCTGATTAAGTGCCTCATTGAGAATATCAGCTTTTGAATAGTCCTCGTTAAAAACCTTAATCGCCTTGTCGCCATCACGATATACAGTTTTCAGTGGTCTAGTTGCAATAACATTGTCTAAATTCATCTTCCATACCTCCTTATACTTTTTCATGTGTGCCATAATATGCATTCAAATACATCTGTTTAATTTCGCTCATCAATGGATAACGTGGGTTTGCACCTGTACACTGGTCGTCAAACGCTTGGTCAACCATCTCGTCAAGACTATCAAGGAATGTTTGCTCATCAACGCCATATTCCTGAATACTCTTCTTAACGCCAATCTTTCCTTTTAGCTCATTAATTGCTTTAGTTAGATTTTCCACCTTTTCTTCATCATTCTTACCCTTAATACCTAGATAATCGGCAACCTCTGCATATCTAGCCAATGTTCGTGGATAGTCATACTGTGAGAATGTACCCATCTTTGTTGGTGATTCACTTGAGTTAAATCTAATTACCTCATTAATCAACAACGCATTAGCTATACCATGTGGTAAATTGTGGAACGCACCAAGCTTATGTGCCATAGAGTGACATACTCCCAAGAATGCATTTGCGAAAGCCATTCCTGCCATAGTTGCAGCATTCGCCATCTTTTCTCTTGCAACTGGGTCGTTAGGACCATTATCATATGCCTTTGGTAAGTTTCCAAACACCATCTTTAGTGAACGCAACGCAAGCCCATCTGTATAATCAGTTGCAAGCATTGAAGCATACGCCTCCAATGAGTGAGTTACAGCGTCAATTCCTGATGCAGCTGTCAAGCCCTTTGGAGCATTCATCATCATATCAGCGTCTACTATCGCCATATTCGGCAACAGTTCATAATCAGCAAGTGGATATTTAACACCACTTTGTTCATCAGTAATTACTGCAAAAGGAGTTACCTCAGAACCAGTACCTGCTGTTGTAGGAATTGCAATGAAATAAGCCTTTTCACCCATCTTAGGGAAAGTATAAATTCTCTTGCGTATATCAGAAAAACGCATTGCCATATCCATAAAATCAGCATCTGGATGCTCATACATCACCCACATAATTTTAGCAGCGTCCATTGCAGAACCACCACCAACAGCTATAATGCAATCAGGTTTGAATGCAGTCATAGCAGCCGCACCCTCTTTTGCACAAGCAAGTGTTGGATCAGGTGCAACATCAAAGAATGTAGAGTGCTTAATACCCATGTCATCAAGCTTATCAGTAATTGGCTTTGTATAGTCATTTTCATACAAGAACTGGTCGGTTACAATAAACACCTTTTTCTTGCCCAAAACAGCCTTTAGCTCATCTAACGCACCAGGTAGACAGCCTTTCTTCATGTAAATCTTTTCAGGAGCTCTAAACCAAAGCATATTCTCTCTCCTCTCAGCTACTGTTTTAATATTAAGCAAATGCTTAACTCCAACGTTTTCGGAAACGGAGTTACCTCCCCAGCTACCACAACCTAAAGTAAGTGATGGTGCAAGATTGAAGTTATATAAGTCACCGATACCGCCATGAGAAGATGGAGTATTTACAAGTATTCTAGCAGTTTTCATGCGTGCCTCAAAAAAGTCTAGCTTATCTTTTTCAGTCAAAGCATTTATATAAATAGATGAAGTATGCCCATAACCACCATCTTTAACCAGTTGGTCAGCCTTATTCAAAGCGTCCTCAAACGTTTTAGCCTTATACATTGCCAAAACTGGAGATAGCTTTTCGTGTGCAAATTCTTCAGAAAGCTCAACACTTTCAACCTCACCAATCAAAATCTTAGTAGCCTCATCAACCTCAACGCCAGATAGCTGTGCAATTTTATATGCAGACTGTCCAACAATTTTAGCATTCAACGCACCATTAATAATAATAGTCTTACGAACCTTATCGGTTTCCTCAGGATTTAAGAAATAACATCCACGCTTTGTAAATTCCTTTTTAACCTTGTCATATATTTTATCCATAACAATAACAGATTGCTCAGATGCACAAATCATTCCATTATCAAATGTTTTAGAGTGAATAATTGAGCTTACTGCAAGCAAAATATCAGCACTATCGTCAATAATTGCTGGAGTATTTCCTGCACCAACGCCTATTGCAGGCTTACCACTTGAATAAGCAGACTTTACCATTCCAGGTCCACCTGTTGCAAGAATAATATCGGATTCTTTCATAACCATAGTTGTCATTTCTAAGCTTGGAATATCTATCCAATCTATAATCCCCTCAGGAGCACCAGCCTTAACTGCCGCCTCCAACACAACCTTTGCAGCAGCAATTGTGCTTTCCTTTGCTCTTGGATGAGGACTGATAATAATTGCGTTTCTAGTTTTCAATGCCAAAAGCGTCTTGAAAATTGCTGTTGAGGTAGGGTTAGTTGTTGGAATAACTGCCGCAATTACGCCAATCGGCTCTGCAATCTTTCTTGTGCCAAAAGCCTTATCTTCCTCAAGAACACCACAAGTTTTTGTGTTCTTATAAGCATTGTAAATATACTCAGATGCATAATGATTTTTAATTACCTTATCCTCTACAACACCCATGCCTGTTTCCTGAACTGCATGCTTTGCAAGTGGAATTCTTTCCTTATTAGCAGCTGATGCAGCAGCAAGAAATATCTTATCAACCTGTTCCTGTGAATACGTTGCAAAAACTTTCTGTGCTTCTTTTAACCTTGCAAGTGCTTCTTCAAGCTTTTTTACATTGTCAATAATTTCATAATTCTTCTTATCCATACCAATACTCCTCCTTTATAATTAATGGTTCTCTTCATTCATTTGTTCTGTCAAATGACTTGAAAGTAATGCAAGTGATGTTGCCATGTTTTCATTTTGAACTAAAATATTATTCGGTACATTTAGGTGAGTCGGTGCGAAATTCCAAATCGCCAATATACCACTTTCTATCATTAAATCGCATACAGCCTGTGCTTGTTCAGCAGGTACGGTTATAACTCCAATCTTAATTCGCATATCTTTACACATTTTTTCAAATTCAGAAAGTGGAAATACACTCTTGCCCATTTCAGTCTGCCCCGTTATTTCCTCGTCAATATCAAAAGCTGAAACCATGTTAAATCCGTAATTTTTAAACCCCTCATATGCCAAAAGTGCTTTCCCAAGCTTTCCAGCACCAACAATTACTGTATCATTGCTATTATTATACCCAAGAACAGCATCTAATTCATCAATCAGGCACGATACAATATATCCAATTCTAGGTTTACCCAAATTGCTTACTGATGCAAGGTCTTTTCTTACTTGAACCTCTCCCAATCCTAACTCATTAGCAATCGTTGTTGCAGAGATATTTTCAGGTGCATTAGTTGGCAACGATTTCAAATAATGCAAATAGGTGGGTAACCTTTCCACAACAGTTTTGGATAAAACATTCCGTTTCACTGAATCCTCTCCTATCTCGGTTGGATTAGAAAAAACTTATTTCTTAACCTGTTAATATTTTAACATACTTTTAATAGTTTTGGAATTGTAAAAAAAACATATCAGTATATCTTTATCGATATAATCAAACTGATTAAAATATATAACAAAACAAGTCAAATTTCTACATATCCATCAACTATTTATTAACCTTTTTCATTTCAGTAATAAATTGAATGTCCAAAGAAGTGAGTTGGTAATCATTTCTATAAATCAGCACGTCCTTATATACCTTAGTATTCGACTTGCAATGTCTTTGAATCAAGCCATGTCCCTCTGGAATTTCATTTACATCAGGATAAACCTGCATAAACGTTCCATCTACTGTATTAAACAAATCCACACAACTCGACCTCTCAAAAACAAGAATTCGCTTATCTATATTATCAGGCAATTCCTCTTTTTTCACTACTGAAAACGGCAAAGACGGAACATAAGGGTCAGCATAGGCAATCTCGATAAATTCAGATAAATCCGAAACCTCTATCTCCTCTTTTTCAGCTAGTGGGTGATTTTTCGACATAGCTATATCATGTGTAAACTCGGTTATTACCTCATGCACAAAGCCTTTATCATTCATCATCTTCTTGAAATATTTGTCATAAATTTCAGCATAGCGAATAATCCCAAGATTATAATCTGCGTGCAGAATATTGTTTATCACTCGCATTGAGTTTGTTTCTCTATAAAAAAATTCAATCGGTTTTGTTATGTCAACATTCTTTACAAACCTCGAAAATGCGTGAGAAACATAGCCCGACCTCGGAACAGAAATTGAAAACTTCTGCTTATTATTATTCTCCTGATTATACATTGCCTCTACTTCATCGATTTGGCTAAGAATTTTTTTAGCGTGCTGTAAAAATTCCTCGCCCTGTGGTGTAACAAACATTCCTCTAGTTGTTCGGTTGAATATGGTAATGCCGAGCGATTCTTCTAAGTCCTTAATTGCACGGCTTAAATTAGGTTGTCCCATGTAGAGATTTTGTGCAGCTTTGTTGATGGAGTGTGTTTTTCCTACTTCAACAGCATATTTTAGGTGCAAAATATTCATGAGTCGCCTACTTTCTTATTTCTAAGCTTTCGCTTTAGTGTGGGTTTTTATGGTCTGTTTTATAACATTCTTTTCAGTTTATTATAACACATTTCAAATTGTTATACAACTTATTCGCTTTATTCGCTCATACGCCGCTTGGGCTTTTGTTGCTTTCGCTATGTTCTTGTTTACCTTGCTTTCTTTCAATGTAAATTTATTTGTTAAGTATAGTATAGTTCTTGTTTGCCTTGCTTTCTTTCAATGTAAATTTATCTGTTAAGTATAGTATAGTTCTTGTTTGCCTTACTTTCTTTCAATATGCTTTCCGTATTGTTAAATCTAGTTTATGGTGTTCATTTCTTTGTGCGTACAAAGAAACGAACCAAAGAAAAACGCAACTCATCGCCGTTGTGGCTAAGCTCGCTCAACAAAAAAGCCAAAGCATAAACCACTTTGACTTTTTTGTTCGCTACTTCAATTGTGTGCTTTTCCGTCGCATTTACTATGCTTAGTAGACGATATTACATGCGACGAAAAAGCGATTTAGAATTGTTCTGGCAAAGGTATGGCTCTGAATTTAATTTAAGGAAAAGCAAGAACTGTCAAGGCAATTCCTCCATCATGGAATTATAATTGACAAGCAGAAGTATATTCAATGACAACAAAGCAAGCAGAACCATTGCAACCCAAATACCTTGCGGCGAATGAGCAACCCTTTACCCATTAATTGTTAATGATGTAATTACTGCATCAATTGTTTCTTGGCTCTCTCCCTCAACATCAGTGAATGTAAATATATAAATCTCCTCACCGACACTAATCAACAACTGCGTTACATACGTTACCACACCATCACTCTTGCTTGTGAAAACCACCTTATGCCCCTTGTTACCATCAAGCTTTATCTCATTATAGCTAATAAATTTAACCGTATCTCCCATTCCAGCAAAATAATCCTTTTTGAAATATTCCTCATCAGCAGCCTTGAAAAGGTCATCAGTCGGCCCTGATATAAAGCTCAAACTGTTTCCTAACTTATCTGTAAAAGCCTCCGTCGCACTCTCAATCGTAACCTTACTCCATCCAACAGGAAGTTTTACTGTGTAGCCAAATTCAGATGTGTATGTGCCATCACTTAAAAG
>CAZSZG010000061.1:0-8902 GCA_964610805.1 uncultured Oscillospiraceae bacterium | reverse complement strand
TTTAGCTACATCAGGATTAGTCGGAACATAATCACCATTCAAAACATATATAGTTTTTCCGTCTGATTTCTCCTCATTCAGCAAATCTAACTGCTCCTGTGCATAGCTATCAAGTTCATCATAGCTTATCCTTGCAACATAAAAACTGCTCAAAGTCATATCATATTCCTTTGCAAGACGAGCAAAGCTAAAATATTCTGCTCTCCTAGTCAGATAACCCATGTCCATTGGTGCAAAAACTATATGCTCACAGCTTTCCCCTAATTCATCCCATTTATCAGAAGAAAGTTGACTTGCCTCCCCCGCATATGAAAAGCGACTGCCTAAATTAAAATGAACCTCTCTTAAATCTACTACCTGTACAAAAAGACATATAATCATTACAGAAATACCAACGCTTTTCTTATTAAGCTTTGTAACTGCCAAAATCGCAACAGTATAAACAAAATAGTATAAAACCCATATAAACCGTCCCGATGCTCTGAATATAGAAAGTTTCCTAACAATAAAATCTGGGTATGTTAAAGTAAATAGTGTTCTTCCATTTAGTGTAACTATTGGGAATACAGCTAGAAAAGTAAGTATCCCTAGAGAAATTGCCAATGGTATCAACAGCTTATAATTTGTTTTTATTGAAGATAAACTCTCCTTAATACCATTTTCTGAAATATATCTTATTACTTGCGTTACAACATAAAAACATAATAATATCATACCCAAACCTAAATATCCAAAGCCCTCACCCTGTGCACCGTCTATCATAGGCAAAGTCCTCATTAGCTTAGAATAACCAAAGGAGTTAAAAAAAGTGTTGAGGTTTGAACCAAACATACCCAATCCACCCTCAGTAAAATCAGCCTTACCATAAAAAGCTCCCACAACATACATGGTAATCAGCGTAATTCCAGTTGTGCTTATTCCGATAATAATCTGCTTTACAAGCTTTTTTGTTTCGATTAAATCACGCAAAAGCCAGCCTGCAAGCATTATGAAAACCATTGGCACAAAATACATATGCACAAGAGGTGCAATAAATCCAAGTCCTCCCCATGCAAGAATACTTTTTGGAATGGTATTTATTTTATCCTTATAAGCCCAAATTAAAATAGTGAGTAATATTATCCAATGTCCAGCAAGTGCTGTATGTCCGAACATTCGCTGAATAACACAAGGTGACAAAGCGAAAAATACTGAACCTATAATGCAATAAATCTTATTATCAGTAAATTTTCTTATAATCAAAATTGATATTGCACCTTGTAAGAAAAAACTCATTATTCCCCATATTCCGAAGTATTGAAATGTTTCGGGTAGAATTGGTGACAAAAGCTTGAAAAACAATGCAAAAATCGGTATAGAGTCCGTAAACATACATGAAATCGCATTTGGATACACCAACCCATCTGTTAATCCAAGTGGAAAACTCCAGTCGCTATCTCTGAAAAATTGCCATCCAATATAATGCTGTGTTAGGTCGCCATTTGTATAAAGCCATGCGTCATATGTTGGATTTATACCCTTAACTCCGTAAATCATTATAAAGATAATCGCCCCAATTATCCCACCTAAAAGGAAAAGTAATGCTTTATTTTCTAATATAGCATTACTTTTTTTGACTATTGTATGTGCATTTAATTTTGTCATTCGTCTTTCACCTTTCGTTAATTAATCCCTATTTATGATACTTTCCACCATGAGCTATCTGAAACGCTCTGTAAATCTGTTCCAAAAGCATCACTCTTGCAAGCTGATGAGGGAACGTCATTTTTGACATTGACAATCTCAAATCAGCTTTATTTTTTACCTCATCAGAAATTCCATGCGAACTACCGATAACGAATGAAATCGTGCTATTTCCCATCACGCCGAGTTCAGATATTACCTCTGATAATTCCACGCTCCCAAATTGTTTCCCCTCAATGCAAAGTGCAACAAAAAAGCCTTGTACATTCTTGAGTATCGCCTTTGACTCAACCGACAACGCTTTTTCAATCTCTTTCTGTGACGGAGCATCGGGCAGTCTGCACTCATCAACCTCAACAAGCTTAACTGAACAAAACGCATTAAGCCTCTTGAGATATTCTGCACACGCCGACTGTAAGTAACTTTCTTTAAGCTTTCCAACAACAATTAGCCTTATGTTAAGCATTAAAAAACCACCATTTCGCCTTCAGTCTGAACAGGTGCTATTTGCAATATGTAATCACGATTTCGTTGAAACTGTTCCAACCGATTTGCAACAGCCCTATCAGCGATATCAGCAGTGTTATTTTCTTGACTTAAATGTGATAAAACAAACCTTGTAGTACCAGTTTGAATAAGCTTTGCAATCTGTTCAGCACAGGATATATTCGACAAATGCCCATGATTTGATTTTATTCTATTCTTTACATATGGAGGATATTTCCCAGAATTTAGCATCTGCTCATCATAATTAGCCTCAATCAGAACCAACTCACAGCCCCGTAAATTTTCCTCAACAACCTTTGTAATATGTCCTAAATCCGTACATAATGCACAGGTTTTGCCATCTTCAGTTTTAATCCTATACCCACAGCTTTGAACAGAATCATGTGGAGTATCGAAAGCTGTAATCTCCATACCAGCGACATTTACAGGCATATTAACCTCCAATATCTGTGAACTAGTGTGAATTATTTCATTATCAATAAGGTTTCGAAGCGTTTTGCCCTGCCCATAAATTGTAACCCCAGTGTTTTTAGTGAGAATCTTCAGTCCCTTAACATGGTCCGCATGTTCATGAGTAATAAATACCCCCTTAATCGCCGACACATCCAATTCACAATCATGCATAGCCTGAGCAAGTCTTTTATAACTTACCCCAGCGTCTATTAATATTCCGCCCTTATTAGAGCCGAAAAAAGTTGCATTTCCCTTACTTGAACTGAACAGTGGGTATACCCTAGCCACTGACATTCTCCTCCCTATTAATTTTCTATATGCTACAATTTAATGCTTTTATAAATGTCATAGATTTACAATGCCTCTTTAATGTCAACTTCTTCTGGAAAGCTTTTCTTCGATATGTCTGCACCCAGCCCTTGTAATTTCAAGTCCATATTTTCATATCCACGCTCTATATGGTAAATATCCTCAATTTCAGTTATTCCAAATGCCGCAAGCCCCGCAATAATCAACGCCGCCCCTGCACGCAAATCGCAAGCCTTTACAGGTGCTCCCATAAGCTTTCCTGTGCCTTCGATAACAGCAACCTTTCCATCAACGGAAATATCAGCACCCATTCTTCTTAACTCATCAACATATCTGAAACGCTGTTCCCAAACTCCCTCAGTTATGATACTCGTACCCTCAGCCAATGTCAAAAGTGTAGCAATCTGTGGTTGCATATCCGTTGGAAATCCTGGATGTGGCATAGTTTTTACACTTGATTTCACCAATGGTCCATCAGTCCAAACTCTAACGCTATCGTCAAATTCTTGAATATTCACACCAATCTTTTCAAGCTTTGCAGTAATTGGCTCTAAATGCTTAGGTATAATATTTTTAATTATGACATCTCCATGTGTTGCAGCAGCAGCAACCATATATGTTCCTGCTTCAATTTGGTCAGGAATAATTGAGTAATTAGTGGAGTGTAGGCTTTCAACGCCCTTAATTTTTATTACATCAGTACCTGCACCCATTATATCAGCACCCATTGAGTTCAAGAAGTTCGCTAAATCAACTATATGAGGCTCTTTAGCTGCATTTTCGATAACTGTCAAGCCAACAGCCTTAACAGCTGCAAGCATAGCATTCATAGTAGCTCCAACCGAAACTACATCAAGATAAATCTGATTTCCAACAAGCTTACCACTCACATCAACCATACCATGATCAATATTACATTCAGCACCCAATGCAGTAAACGCCTTTAAATGCTGGTCAATAGGTCTATCTCCCAAAGGACAACCACCAGGCATAGACACTCTCGCCTGCCCAAACTTGCCCAACAATGCACCTAGAAAGTAGTATGATGCTCGCATTTTCCTAGCACTTTCATATGGAACACAAAAATTATTTATTCCTCTTGGGTCTATTCTAAAAGTTGAAGCATTAATGTTTTCAACTTTAGCACCCATTTCATGAAGTATTTTTAAACTTATAGATACATCGCTTATATCTGGAACATTTTCCAGAATACAGGGTTCGTCTGACAAAATCACAGCTGGAATAATCGCAACAGCGGCGTTTTTCGCACCACTTACTGTTATCTCTCCAACCAGTGGTCTTCCACCCTTGATGATAAACTTATCCAAATTATTCTCCCCTTATACGCTCATGGCTTGGTAGTATTTTTCTATCATTATTTTTATTCATAATTTGTAGTATGCACAATCTATTGCTAAAATATCCAATTAATTCTACATTTATTATAATATTTGTATAATTATTCTACTGTCCAGTTAATTTCACTACCATCATATTTAATAACTTTTGCCTTTTCAATCACTACATCTTCAACAGGCTTGTCACTAGCACCAGTCTTAACTGCTGACAACTCATAGACAATATCTAGTCCATCTATAACCTGTCCAAAAACTGTATAACCACCGTCAAGGCTAGGTGTTCCGCCTATTTCTTTATACTTAGACTTAACCTCATCGGTAAATGCACTGTGATTAAACTTCTTTTTAATATATGACTCAGTATCAGCTATTGACGCATCAGTTTGCTTTTGACCAGTTACAATGTAAAACTGGCTTCCATTAGTGCTTGTTGCACCACTGTTTGCATAAGCAACTGCACCAGCAAAATGGTACAAATTATCAGAAGTTCCACCATCAAACTTACCACCCCAAATACTTTCGCCACCTCTACCTGTACCTTGAGGATCTCCACCCTGTATCATAAAGCCCTCGATAATTCTATGGAAAATAACTCCATCATAATAACCCTGTTCAGCAAGACCCTTGAAGTTTTCTGAACCTTTTTCCGCAAACTCATCAAATAATTTTATTTTAATATCACCATAACCCTTAATTGTAAGAACAACAATTTCCTCGCCCTCAACTGGTGCTGTGAAATTTTGTATTGAATCCTTAGTAACACTACTTGCTTTATCGTTGCCACAACCTGTTAATCCACCTGCCATCATAGTTGCACAAACCACTGCTATAACCACCTTTTTAAACATTTTAACACCTCATATTTTAATTCTACTAATTTTCCCATCCCAATTTATCTAAATCCAGAATAATTCCTCATAAAATAAATATGTTTAACTTAATTATTATACAACAACTTTTTAAATTTGTAAAGTAATTTCCATTCACATTTGATTTTATTGTAAGAACTTACACTAATCTTTTAAAATAGCTATAATAACTCTGTTATTTTACATAATTATTTATAATATTGTCATATTTGACACAAAGCAGATTAATTATACAAAACCTGCATATTTTCATTATTTCGCATATGTTGAAATCTCTATGCTTTCTATTATTATATCCTCTTTCGGCTTATTATTTTTCTCCTCAAGATTAATTTCAACATCTGTTATTTTGTCGATAACATCGAACCCCTCGTATGTTTGTGCAAAAATTGGATACATCTGTGAAAAGTTAGGAATTCCACCTTTTTCGATAAAGGCATTAGCAAGTTCATCACTTTTATTTGCCTCCAAAAGAGCAGTTTTTGTTTCCTCATCCATATTAATTGAATTTATAACAATAAATTTACTACTTGTATAATTCGTGGTTTTACCTCTAAGTTTTTCCCAAAAGCTTTGCTCCTCTTGGAAAGTCAGTGTGCAAAAAGCACCCCTGAACGGCCATAGATTTGCACTCATTTCAACAGGAGCTTTGTGGTTTTCAGCCTCAACATCAACATTTTCTAAGCCATCTTCATCCTTACTTCCTGCTGAAAAGCAAATATTCGGCTCAACCTTATAAATATATGTTCCATCATAATAGCCACTTTCAGCCAATGCAACAAAGTTTTCAACAGTTTTCGGGGCTTCTTCTGGGTAAAGCACAGCCCTTATCTCGCCCAAATTTGTCTTAATAATAGCGATAGGCTCGCCCTCTTGCACGTCATCAAGCTGAACTAATTGCACCTGTGCCATATCAATCTCAATTTGTTCAGTTTGGTTGCATGACTTAAAAGCCAATGCAATACTCATAAGTAATGTTGATCCAAAAAGAAACATCACGATTGTTTTTAACGTGGATTTATTTTTCATTTTTCCTCCGATTTAGAATCTACTAAGCGTATATTCTATGAAACAAATTATGTTATTTTTTCATTATATTAGTTCCCTGTCTTGTTTCCTCAACAACATACCCCAAGCTTGAGATTTTATCTCTTATCTCATCAGCAAGAGCAAAGTTTTTATCCTTTCGTGCCTGTACTCTCTGTTGAACAAGGTCAAGAACTTCCTGTGGTACCTCTGACTTTTTATCCCTATTATACATCAGCCCCAAAACATCAGTCAACTCATCAAAAATTTTTGCACCAGCAGTAAGCTGTTCCTTAGATGTGTTGCTATCAGCCGACATAGTGTTCAAGTCCCTCACCAATTCAAAAACAGCAGTAATTCCATCAGCAGTATTCAAATCATCGTCCATAGCAGTAATAAATTGCTCCTTACGCTGAATAAAAATTTGCTTTGCCTCATCAGTTATATCTCCCGATTTTGCGACTTCAATCGCTCTGTCAAGGCTTTCTCTACAATTATATAAACGCTCAAGTGACGCCTTACAAGCGTCAAGCAGTTCAATACTATAATTAATTGGACTTCTATAATGTGCCTGAACCATCATATATCTAACGACCTCATAGCCATACTTTTTAGCAACTTCCCTTGCTGTAAAAAAGTTACCAAGAGATTTTGACATTTTTTTGTTATCAACATTGATATATCCATTATGCATCCAATACTTAGCAAGAGGAACGCCAGTTGCAGCCTCACTTTGAGCGATTTCATTCTCATGATGTGGGAAAATCAAATCCTGTCCACCACAGTGAATATCAAGTGTTCTACCCACATGATGACGTGACATAGCTGAACATTCGATATGCCAACCAGGTCTGCCCTTGCCCCAAGGCGACTCCCAATAAGGCTCATCTGGCTTTGCAGATTTCCAAATTGCAAAATCAAGTGCATCTTCCTTTTGGTTATTTACATCAATTCTCGCACCCGTCTGTAAATCCTCAATCGGCATTTTCGACAGCTTGCCATATCCCTCAAACTTCATTGCTCTGAAGTAAACATCGCCATTTTTCTCATAAGCATAACCATTATCGACAAGCACCTTAATTATGTCAATAATGGCATCCATGCTATCAGTAACTTTTGGATGAATATCAGCCTCTATAACATTCAATTCGCTTGCATCTTTCATATATTCGCTGATATATTTTTCAGATATTTCAGTAGAGGAAACTCCCTCTTCATTTGCTTTATTTATAATTTTATCGTCAACGTCTGTGAAATTTTGGATATAGTTAACGTCATAACCACTGTACTGCAAATATCTTCTAAGCACATCAAACGCACAAATAGGTCTTGCATTTCCTATATGAATAAGATTATAAACAGTAGGTCCACAAGCATAAATATTAACCTTTTTACCCTCAATCGGCACAAACTCTTCCTTGCTTTTTGTCATTGTATTATATATTTTCATCAACAATTACTCCTCTTTTTGACTGTTACGCTCCTCGCAATCACGCAGTTCATTATTAAGCTGTTCTATCATATGTCTTAGCTTACACATCTCCTGTGACACTGGGTCAGGCATATGAATTTGGTCTAAATCCGTAGCAATCTTCATTCCATCACGCTTTACAATCCTAGCAGGAACACCCACAGCAGTGCAATTCGGTGGAACTTCCTCAAGCAAAACTGCATTTGCAGCAATCTTCACGTTATCGCCAACCTTGAAAGGCCCAAGCACCTTAGCACCAGCACCAACCATAACATTGTTCCCCAAAGTAGGATGTCTTTTTCCCTTTTCCTTACCCGTACCACCAAGCGTTACTCCTTGATATAAAATACAATTATCCCCAATTTCAGTCGTTTCACCAATAACAACACCCGTTCCGTGATCAATGAACAACCCTTTTCCTATTGTTGCACCTGGATGAATTTCTATTCCTGTAAAAAATCTTGAACACTGCGAAATAATTCTCGCTATTGTGTACATCTTTCTCTTATAAAACCAATTTGACTTCCTATAACTCCGAACAGCATGAAGACCCGAATATGTAAGCCATATCTCAAAACCATTTCTCGCCGCAGGGTCACGTTGCTTAATTAGCTCAATCTCTTCTCTAAGATTTCTGAACAATGCAATCACCAACCTAAAACAAAAATCGCCTTCTGATGCCATCTGCTTCAAAAGGCGGTTAAAAATACCACAATTCCACTATAAAGGCAAGCTAACGCTAACGTTAGCAAATGTAAACGTAAATTATGTTTATTTATAAAATATTAGACAAATAGGCCTTTAATTCTCAAATATAATTGTATCTATCTCTAAAGCATAGTCCATAAGGCTGTTTTTCTCTTCAGTTCTTGGAAACCTTTTAGTAAACAATATTTTATCCTCTGGCAAATCAACACAATAAAGCGTGCCATGAACAAATATTACATCATAAACCGTTACACAAAAATCGTCTATACATTCGCTGATTTCGGCAACATTACCCTTTCGAGTTGTACGATAAATATTATCCTTCGGTGTAAATTCTACCCTATGCATATTTCCCTCCATTCAGAAATAAATTAAATTTTCAGCATGACTAATTTTCAATCATACTATGTGTATGTATATATAATTCATTATATACAATCCACAGAATTTTGTCAACAATTTATATGATATTCTTTTATTAGAATATCCCAATTTAATTTTATTTCCGTAGCAGGACT